>NZ_JAPZSZ010000305.1:0-10948 GCF_027532095.1 Microcystis sp. LE19-195.1E | reverse complement strand
CAACGGTTTCGCCGCTTTTTTCCTGAACACAAAGATAAAAAACTCTATGGCATATTAGCGGCGGTTCATGTATCCCCGGAATTACGGGAAAAAATTCTGCGAGAAGGGTTTTATGTGGCTCGGATTCATGACCAAGTATTTGAACTCGATATTCCCGATAATTTTCAACCTCAAACCTATTAAAACATCAAGGGCTATCGCTCTATCTTCCCCAAAGGAAAAAACACTCTCTTATTCATGAATCGGCAAAATTCAGTAAAATAGTAATAGACCAAATTAGAGAGAAAAAATTGATCTATGGCAACTACATCAGAAGACGTATGGCGAATCCTAGCCGAATTAGCAACTGCTCAAGCCGAATTGACTGCTGCTCAAAAAGAAACTGACAAACAACTGAAGGAAGTCAGTCAACAACAGAAGGAAAACGCTCAACAACTCAAGGAAACTGACAAACAACTGAAGGAGACTGACCTACTATTGAAGGAAGTTAGTCAGCAACAGAAGGAAAACGCTCAACAACAGAAGAAAACTGACAAACAACTCAAAGAACTGGGCAAACAAATTGGGGGACTCGGTGCCAAATTCGGCAGCTTTACCGAAGGACTTGCCCTTCCCTCAATGGAAACGATTCTCAGACAACGCTTTGGTATGGAAGTTGTTAGTCCCAGTGTGCGCGCCAGTAAAGAAGGACAACACCTAGAAATTGATGTTCTTGCCTATACCAATGGTGAGCTAAATACCGCTTATATCGTTGAGGTTAAAAGTCATGCTAGACAGGAAGATATTACACAATTAAAAAGTATTTTGCAACGGTTTCGCCGCTTTTTTCCTGAACACAAAGATAAAAAACTCTATGGCATATTAGCGGCGGTTGATTTATCCCCGGAATTACGGGAAAAAATTCTGCAAGAAGGGCTTTATGTGGCTCGGATTCATGACCAAGTATTTGAATTAGATATTCCCGATAATTTTCCACCTCAAACCTATTAAATAACCCTGCCCTAGGAAAAACTTTTTCAGTAAGCTTTATTGTAATTGTCCGCGCAGAGCATAACGATCTTTTTCTAAGCCGAAAGCGAAGAGAAAAGAATGGCGTATGGTGGGGTTAGAGAGAGTAAAAAAGAGAAAGAGAGCGATAACAGCTAATCCTGACGATAAACTAAACATAGTTTTGTAGGAAATTGCTAAAACCCCCAGAATTGGACCGGCTAAGGCTGTTCCCACATCAAAACCGCCGATACAGATAGAATAGGCCCGGCCGCGTTCTTGGGGCCCAGAGCGATCGGAGATTAAAGCCAGTAACATAGGGAATAAAATCCCCCCTCCCGTACCTTCGAGGATAGCGGCTAAAATTAAATCGGAAGGAGATCGGGCAGAAGATAGAATCAACATGGATAAACCATAGCAAAAAACGCTAATAGTGATGAATAAACCCCGTCCATAGCGATCGCTGGCTCCTCCCGACAAAATCCGTCCGATTACCCCCGATACTGCCGCACAGCTGTAGAATAGACCAGCACTGACAGGAATCTGATTTTCGAGGAGAAACAGGGGTAAAAAAGCGACTAAACCGCCGAATAAAGTACCGACCAATAGAAAAACTAAGGTAGGGACTAAAAAAGCTCGCTCTTGACATAATGCCCAAAAACTGCGCTCGATTGTCTGATTTTCTGCCTTCATTTGGGCTAATTTTTTCTTGAAGTCCGGTTCTTGAATGGAGAAACCCAAGAGAAAGGCGATCGCTCCTGAAGCGGCGGAAACTAGAAATAAACCGTTATAACCGATCGATTCGTAGAGATAACTGCCTAAAGCTGGACCGATTCCCATGCCTATGGGTGCAGTTAAGCTCATATAACCAATTATCTCTCCCCGTTGACGAACGGGGGAAAAATCCACCACTAGGGTACTGTAACCGGTGGTAAAAGCGGCGATACTGAGACCATGGTAGGCGCGGACGGCGAATAAAGAGGAAAGATCGCGAAAAAATAGATAACCGAGGGGTGCGGTAGCGGCGACAATAGTTCCAAATAAAACCACTAATTTGCGACTGCGGCGATCGACTAGATTGCCTAACCAACTGCGCGATAAAATTAAACCGATAGCAAAGGCCCCCATGACAAAACCGATATCTTGTTTGCTACCGCCTAGGAAGTCAATATAGGTGGGGAGAGTGGGGAGGAGAGTGGTAATACTTGTCCAGAAAAACAGCGCCGTGACGAAGAGGAAGAGTAATTGACGACGAGTCTCGGCAGTAAGCGATCGAAAAGTTTTGAAAGCGTTCACAACAGCGACCGTCACAGGCAACAAAAAGACCCGGAGATCACGCCAGTCACAAGCATCCCGTATTGCTGCTACCTTCCGGTCCTGACAAGGTTAAGGCGTTGCGATCGCATGAGTCCGAGTCTTTTTTATCATAACATCTTTTTCGGGGATACGGGCATTTTTTTCCGGAGAATCTCCTCTCAATCTAGACTGTGAACGGAAATTTCCTCAACGAGGGGGTTTTTGCAATTGTTGTTGTAGAGAGGTTTCTGGTTCGATCGCCAATCCGCTAAACTGTCGGATTAAGAGTGAAGGACTCTCCCTAGAATCGGCAGCGAGGAAAAATAACCAACGGCTGCCGGGGGTGAGTTGTTCGACGGAATTGAAGTTACTTGTCAACCAAATTACAGGTAAATTAGGCAGATTAGCATTTTTTTGACTAGCTTTTGCCTCTATACCGGCTAAAGTTTCTAAAATGATCCTCTCCCCCTGAATTAAACCCGTTTCACCCGTCCAGAGTTTCACATTTAATTGCCGACGATGGGCATAAAAATAGAGGGAAGCAGCGGCAATAATCGCCCGTTCAAAACTGTCTTCTTGCCAATCACAGAGGGTATCGAGACAGATAATCACTTCCTGTCCTCCCGTTAACACTTCTAATTCCCGAATTTGAAATTCTCCCAAACGGGCGCTAGTTTTCCAGTGAATTAAACGGGTAGAATCACCGTAGCGATATTGTCTCAGGTTACGGGTAAGTCCTTGACTAGCCCTTTGATAATAGCGATTATTTTCTAATTTTTGTTCCATCTCTTGACCGAGGGAATCGATCAGGGGACATTGTTGTAAGGGTAAAATTTGGGGATAAACTAAAGCTTTAGCCGCTGCTTGATGACAACGACGACACCAAAATAAACCGAGAGGGGCTGCTGTTCTTAATTGTACTTCTTGCCAGTGATAAATACCCCGTTTACTGGTGGGTAAATAATAAGTCCAATGATGGCAACTTTTGGAGGCAATCGCTTCTATTGCGGTTATTTTTGGCTGATCGAGAACTATAGGCAGGATATCTGTCACTTCTAACAGATTTATCGGCTGATTGCTAGTATTTTCTATCTCTAGGCTAATACTAAGATCGTCTCCCGCACTTACGGGTACAATGGCAAGACGACGCACTTTCAGGGGAAGAAGGGAACGACGGGGTAAAATTATCGATAAAATTAAAACAGCGATCGTCGTGCCACAGATAGCATACAACCATCCCGCCATGGTATTGGTCGCCGCTCCGAAAAAACAGAGGGTAATGCCAATGATTACCCCACCACCGTAAGCGGGTAAAATACCGCGATCTTCTAACCAAGTTTTCATCAGGAAAAAATCTAGTTCTAGTCAGGGTTTAGTGGTTTTGTCGTCTTTGCTAGAAAGCTAAAAATCAGGCCCACACTTCTATAATTCCCCCAAAAGTCATGAGAAACTATCAAGGTTATCGGACTGATCAGCTAAGGAAGTTCTCTTCCTTGCCACTCTTGGGATTTTTCTTAACAAAACTTAACAATTGATGGCAAAATTTTGCTTGCTTTTGTCGGCAGATTTTGGGATAATATTTTTAAAAGAGTTTATTTATAATGGTAACCCAAGCATTCAAAGTTAAACACGAATATCCCATTATAATACAATCATAGCCCAAGCCGCCGCCAAAGTCAAGCACTCACTCCTGATTATTTGTCGCCTGAAACTTCTAATTCCGTGGTCGGTGGGGGGTTGGGGATATTAATTAAAATAACAAAGGTTGAAAACCGTGTTTGCGGGAAGCTGCGCCGATTTGTTCCATTTTAGGGACGGTAATTTGATTGCGTCCCCAGGAAAAATTAGTTTGCCAACCCTCCAATTCCAATAAAATCGCCTCAGCAAAACAGGCAAACATTTGACGAGAGGGAATATCCATATTAACGATTTTCATAATTTTCCAGTCAATATCGAGGGAATGCTCGACAATGCCGCCCTTAATCACCGAAATATCGGGGGCATTTAACACCGTGCCTAAATTTTTCGGATAACCACCATCAATAATAATGCAGGGGCGCTTGAGTTGATCTGGATCAATTTCCACCCCTTTAGGCAGACTAGCCACCCAAACAATGATATCAGCCAGGGGTAAAGCCTCCTCTAGGGGGAGAATTTTACCGCGTCCTAACTCCTCTTGCAGAGATTGTAAACGCTCTTGATTGCGTGCCACACATATTAGTTCTTTTGTATCGGTTTTTTCATTTAACCAACGACAAACGGCGCTGCCGATATCTCCGGTGGCCCCGCAAACCACGACGGTAGATTGAGCTAAATCGATGCCCATTTTTTCAGCGAGGGTTTCCACCTGAGTGCAGATGACGTAAGCGGTGTGGGTGTTACCGGTGGTAAAACGGCCAAAATCTAGCTCGATATTGCGCACCTGTCGATTATCTTTGAGATTAAATTCCTCGAAAATAATTGAAGAAAAACCACCGAGTGCGGTGATGTTGATATCACTTTTTTGAGCGAGTGCCATGGCATTTAGCACCTTACGAATAGCAGACTTTACCCAACGATTCGACAACATCTCCGGTAAAAAACAGGATTCGATATATTTACCTCTGATGGTTTGCCCCGTGATGCTGGTGACATGAAAATCATCGACAATTTGCGGGGGGGCAGCACACCAAAAATCTAATCCCTGGTTAGCATATTCAGGATAACCTAGATCGTCGGCGACCGATTGGGCGTGTTCTAAACTGGTAAGATGACCTATAAGACCAAACATTGATTGTTCTTTCGTTAGACTAGATGGCACTAGATAAAAATTAGGATATTGCTAAGAAATCGTTAAGACTCTTAAATATAATACACAAAAGAGCCGCTCTGTGTTGAGCGGCAGCAGGGCGAAAAAAAGAAATCTAGACGCTCAAGCTTTAGACAGCAGTTAATCCGTAGGCAGACATTCGCATAATATCACGGGTGCTGAAACCAATATTGCTTAAAGCTTCCCCGTAGCTAATCATGAAGTCTTCCACGAGGGCCTCTTTTTCCATACCGAGGACGCGAGCATCATCCTCGACTTGATTGAGCATTCTCCAGACAATGGGCAGATTAGCGCGATTTGCGGCTTCTAATTCCTCTTTAGCGGTTTCAAAGTTCGCTTTTAGCCATTCTTCGCCAAAATTGAGATGTAAATATTCGTCTTTAACTACGCCTTCAGTAATTTTACGGGCAAAAGGATCAGCAACAGGAATATAAATATTATAGGCGGCGATCGCAAAAGCTTCGATAATCAAAGATTGGATCAATAAACAGGTAACGATTTTACCTTCTGCGTAGGCAATTTGGAAGTTATTGTGCAGAGAGGAAAAGAATTCTTTGGCATAATCCATATCAGGAGTGATTTTCAAATTTTGGCCGCAAGCTTGAAAACCTTTCATGTGACGGTTTTCCATTTTTGCCAGACGGTGTAACTCTTCTTTGTTATCGGCGAGGATGTCTGCTAATTGAATATAATTGCTATTGGCCTCGTATTCGCCTTCAATAACGATGGCATTAATGCGACTATAGGCTGATTTATAGGTTTCGCTAGTGAAATCAAGCTCTAATGGTACAGCAAGCTCTGGCATAAACTCGATTGACTCCTATTTCTGACGAGATTTTTCCGACGTTCTTTCCAGTCTAGGGTAAGCCTTCTAGATGGAGTTATCTTTTTACGAGTCTAGCTCGATCGGTCTTTTTTGTATAGCTTGCCCTGAGAGGCTGACTTCCCAAGTTAGCTATAGCGGTATCTTTTGCCACTGAAAACAAGTCTAGAGGCAATCCCTTCTCAAGAGACGAGATTGCCGGCTGCTTGCTCAAACCGTGGCTAAAGATTTCCGGTGCTCGGCCTGTTGTAAGATTGCTTTGGCTGCCTGTTTACCCGATAAAGTCGCCCCTTCCATACTATCAATGTAATCCTGTTGGGTATAACTACCAGCCAGGAAAAAGTTAGCAATAGGAGTCGCTTGCGAGGGACGATAGACATCCATACCAGGTGCTTCCCGATAGAGACTCTGGGCCAATTTCACCACACTAAACCAAGTCATATTTAACTCCCGCGAGGAGGGAAATAACTGATGGACTTGCGCTAAAACCTGCCCGGCGATATCTTCATTTTTAGCTTTAATAAAAGGGTCACCGGGGGTTAAAACCAACTGTAATAAAGAACCTTCTCCGGGGCGATAATAATCCCTAGGACTGGTGAGAGCAAGATCTGCAAAACAGGAGAAATCCGCTTGGTGGGTGTACAAAAGATTGTCAATTCCCACCGCTTTTTGCAGTTGTCGGCGTTTTTCGGCATCATTTAACTCCGTCACCCAACCGTCAAAACGCAATTGTACCGTAGCGACGGGGACGGCTTCTAGTCGGAAAATATTGTCAAAAATCGGCATTTTTCGCCAATCTTGGGGAATAAGACGCTGAATACCGGGGACATCACCAGCGCAAACATAGGCATCTGCGGTGATAGTTTCCGTGGTTTCTCCGTTAGCGACGATCATGCCATTAACTTGCAGATTTTCGCCCTCTCCAGAATAGAGAATTTCCCGCACTTGACGACGGGTAGAGATTTTGGCGCCCCGTGCCTCCAGATAGTCAATAATCGGTTTATGCAGGTATTCGTGGGGGGAACCTTCCAACATCCGCAGGACGGAAGCTTCGGTTTTAGCGGCGAAAAATTGGAAAATCGTCAGCATACAACGGGCCGAGATATTTTCCGTATCGATAAATCCTAAGGCATAGGCGATCGGATTCCACATTTTTTTTAAACTGCCTTCATTACCGCCATGGCTACGAAACCAATCGGCAAAGCTAATCGAGTCCAGATCCCGAATCGTTTTCATCGCTCCTTGAAAGTCTATCAGACCGCGGACGATGGGACTTGTACTTAAGGCCAGAGAATTAAAGATTTTATCGGCTGCCGAGAGTTGGGAGGAGGTAAAAAAGGCTTTTAAACCGTTAAAAGGCGCACCCGCGGCGAAACGAAAGTCTAATTCGCCGATTTTTCCCCCTTCGTTAATAAAAGTGTGGGTGTGTTCTTTGAGCAGTAGGGATTGAAAAGCGCCCACTTTTTTCATTAACTCAAAAAGATTATAGTAACAACCGAAAAAGACGTGCAAGCCCATCTCGATGTGATTACCGTCCGCATCTACCCAACTACCGACTTTTCCCCCGACAAAGGGACGAGATTCTAAGATTTCTACTGTACAGCCCGCATCGACCAGATCGATAGCTGTTGCCATTCCCGCTAATCCCGCACCAACGATCACCACTCGCATTTGTCAAGTTCCTGTTACAATTTTTCACTAAATCTTTATTTTACCCCGATCGGTCTGGTGTTTCTTGCTGGCGATTTTTTCAGGGTCGCTTGAGGGCGTGGCAAAATAATTGAGAGTTGCACTGGGGAGAAGTCATTTTGAAGCGATCGCTAGATAGGAGACAGGAATTAATTATTGTCAGTATTATTTGGATATTGGGGATATTAGTCGATAGATTCTGGTTTAGTCTCGATCATACTATTCCTGCTTGGGATCAGGCCGATTATCTCAACGGTGGGATTATCTATACCCAAGCTTTCCAAAATCCTCGCTGGTTTGACGGGGATTGGTGGCGCAGTTTATGGCTAATGTCGCCGAAAATTCCCCCTTTAACCTATCTTTTAACGATTCCCTTCTTTAATCTCTTTGGTATTAGCGTTGATGCGGGTATGTGGGTAATGGCTATCTATAGCGCCCTACTGCTCTTTTCTGTGTACGGATTGGGAATTATCCTCTTTAATGGAACTGTGGCTTTATGGGCGGTCTTAATCTGTCAATTTCTACCCGGTTTATACTATTATCGCCTCGAATATCTCTTAGATTTTCCCTTAGCGGCAATTGTAACGTTTTCTTACTTATGCTTGACATGGTGGCGATTTAGTGGTCAAGGCTGGCTAAAAGCGATCGCTTTCGGGATTTCTTTCGGTTTAGGGATGTTAGTCAAACAAACCGCCCTATTTTTCCTCTTTTTACCGATTTTGTGGGTATTGGGCGAAAATCTCCGGCGAAAACGTTGGGGCAATCTAGCGCAATTAATGCTCAGTTTTTTGACGGCAGCACTGTTAATGTTTCCCTGGTATCGGACGAATTGGTTATTAATGTTAACCGCGGGCAAACGTGCCACGGTAGATTCGGCGATTTTGGAGGGAGATCCCCCTCTTACCAGTCCAGATGCCTGGACATTTTACGCCCAAGTTTTACCCTATTTTCTTTCTTGGGTATTGTTATTAGTTCCCCTGGTGGGATTATTAATCTCCTTACGTCATAGAAAAACCGAAGATAAGGTTAATCGTCCTGTGTGGATTTGGTTAGGAGTTTTTCTGCTGGGGGGATACCTATTATCATCCCTCAATATCAATAAAGATGCTCGTTATATTTTGCCGCTTTTACCGACTTTATCCTTAATTTTATCCGTTGGTTTATTATCTTGGCGCGGTCGTTTTGCCCCCGCTATCCGTTGGGGAACATTAACTATTGCCGCTATCCTCACCAGCTTAAATTTATTCCCCTTGGGGGGAGATATAATTACTAATGTTTTTAGTCCCGAATTGCAACACCATCCCTATTTAAAAACCGGCTGGCAACAGGAAGAAGTAGTTAAAGAGATTCTAGTCGATTCTCCCTATCTTCGCAGCACCCTAGGGGTTTTACCTTCCACCCCCGAATTAAATCAACATACCTTCTCTTTCTACGGTGGTAAACATAATTCCCAGGTTGCCGGCAGACAGGTGGGAGTTCGGGAAGAAGATATCGAAAAGGATGTCAATTCTTTAGATTGGTTTTTAACTAAAACTGGTGAACAGGGTTCCGTCCCCGATGTCCAGAAAAAAATTGTTAATCGAGTCGCCACTGGGCCAGATTTCCAAGTGGAGAAAACTTGGCAGCTACCGGATGATAGTACCCTTTCCCTACACCGAAAAATATATCCTTCCGTCACGGTTAAACCCCTTGGAACTGCTCCAATACAGGTGGAATTAAGAGAGATTGCCATTGCCGAAAAAGCCTCTCCTAATCAACCCATTCCCGTGGTTTATAAATGGGCAGGAGACTGGCAACAATTAAAGTCAGGGATAGTGATTTTAAACTGGCAAGAAGTGGACGGTAAGGATTATTGGATGCACGATCATGGTATTGCTATGGGGATATTAATGGCAGAAAAATTAACTCCAGAAGAGCAACAAAATGGTTTTGAAGTTACTGAAAAAACCGCCATGCAGTCGGCAGCAACCCCCGGAGTTTATCGCTTATCTGCTGTCTATCTCAATCGGGAAACTGGCGAAACCTATCCAATTAAAACTAATGCTCAAATTACCATCGATCCTCAAGTTCCCAAGTTAGCAACGCCCCAATTAGATTTAGTGACCCAATTGCGCTTAAAGTCTGCTAATATTGGTCAAGGATTAACGGGTATTGAGCCAATTTTTCAGTTAACTAATCGTATCAATCAATACGATTCGATTCAGGATTATGTGCTGCAAGCAGACAAGGCTTTTTCCTATCGTTTACAGCAACAAAACCCCCCCGATAAATTATCTTTAGCCTACGGATTAGCAATTTCTAAGGTACTACAACAGGATGTAGCAGGGGCAATAAAAGCCACGGAGGAAATGATTAAAATTGACCCCCATAATCCCTATCATTATGCTTATCAAGGTTTTATTTATCTCTACGATTGGCAACCGCAAGCAGCCCAAAAAGTCTTAGATAAGGCCAGAAAATTAAATCCCGATAGTGAGGAAATTAAGACTTTAAATGCAGTGGCTGCCTTGATGGGAGCAAATCTCGTTAAAGCTTGGCAATTATGGCAGTCAAATTAAAATAGAGTGGGAAGTGGGGTGTGGGGAATTGGGGTGTGGGGTGTGGGGTGTGGGGTGTGGGGTGTAGGGTGTAGGGTGTAGGGAGTTTTCTCAGTGAACTGATAACTGATAACTGATAACTGATAACTGACTTCTAACCCAATGTTGGACAAAGATAAGTAAAAATTATTGATTTACTGCAAAAACTTGAGAATATTTAAATTAACATTCCGCAATATTTATAAATTCTTAAAAATTAATTGAGAAAGATTTTTATTTAACAACGATGTTATGATGGTTACAGCGATTTTACTGAATTTCATAATGGGTTATTCTGTGCTTTTTTGGGCAGCAATGGTTGAAACCCTTGCCACACCTAGAAGGTGATCCTAATTAAGACGGGTAAATTAGTCAATTTCACTGGCAACGATGATCTTTTTTTTGTGTAGTTTTATTGCAAAAAAAAAGTTTTTTTGACAAAAAGCACAAAGTATGATATTGAGTCGTGCAAAATTAATTTCCTAGTCGAGACAGAAGACGGGAGACAGGAGACGGGAGAAAGCTATTAGGGATCGGATGTGAGTTTTCAGTTCTCTGTTTGCTCACATCAGCAGAAGTCTCACGGAGTAGTGGCTTAGATGTGTAATTAATTTTGCTTAGGTACTTAATAACCCAAGGTATTTCTGGTTGCGAGTAATTATTGTAGAGAAGGGAGAGGGGTGTGGGGTGTGGGGTGTGGGGTGTGGGGTGTGGGGTGTGGGGTGTAGGGTGTAGGGTGTGGGGTGTGGGGTGTGGGGTGTGGGGTGT
>NZ_JAPZSZ010000083.1:0-3848 GCF_027532095.1 Microcystis sp. LE19-195.1E | reverse complement strand
ATCCTTCTGCCATACTCAACCACTAAAATACAGGATTTTTCACTTCCTCTCAGATTAACTCAGGCCAGTTCGTCGTCACCAAATTAACAGTTAGGGATTTTTGTCTGTTACCATCTATACAAAACGACGCGCGATTACCCTGTAAATCCTTGCAATTCTAACGTATTAGGATCGAACCAAAAATAATTAGGAGTGCGAAAGGTATTCTGATAGAGAATTTTCTTGTTATTGCGGTCAATATTGGCCGTAGAATCGGAGAGAATCTCGACAATTACATCGGGATATTTACCCTGTTCTCCCCAAACTACCCAACTTTTGCGGGGACGTTTTTCGGTATCTAAAACCACAAAAAAATCAGGACCACAGAAATCGCGTTTTTTCAGTTGTTCCTCGTTGTAGTAGATGGTCAGATTTCCCGAAGCGTAGTAATCACTCCTCTCACGCCATAATAATTCTAGACAACTAAGGAGAATGATGATCTGTTGCAGGTGTAGATCACTTGCCAAGGGTGGTTCATCACTCCATAAATCTGTGGGGAGATAGGTGACATCTGGGATCATGTCTAGGGCTGTCATGACTTTTCCCGGTATTTTAGGATTGATTAATTATAGCTTTTTACCACAATTGCAGAGATAGGGCGGGGGGATTTTAACCAATAACTTAAGTAGGTAGGCGTTAAAAATTATCAGACACCCCCCTTATCAAGGGGGGTAGGGGGGATCGAACCTAAAATCCATTTTTAATTTAATTATAACCAGCTACTTAATCCTAGACCTTGACCGATCGCCTCTGGGGTTTTATCCTAGCGCCATGGGCAAATATGTTAAAACTTCTATACAATAGCCCCCAATAAGCCCGATAACAACGATGACTGAAACCCTAATTCAACCTGCCACCCTAGTAGAACTCTTACGTTACCGCGCCACGGCACAACCAGAGGGCCATGCCTACACTTTTCTTATCGATGGTAAAAAAGAAACCCCACCTTTAACCTACAGTGAACTCGATCGCCAAGCAAGAGCAATCGCCGCCTATTTGCAAAAATACCAGGCCCAAGGGGAACGCGCCCTATTACTCTATCCTCAAAGTTTAGAAGTAGTGGCCGCTTTTTGTGGTTGTCTCTACGCGGGAGTGATTGCCATTCCCGTCCCCCCACCGGAATCAGGACGACTTAAGCGCACTTTGCCCCGTTTACGGGCAATTGTCAAGGATGCTAATGCCACCTTTGCCTTAGTTACCGAAAGTATTCTGACTCTTATTGAAGGTGTGAAGGAAGAATTCCCAGAATTCGACCAAATGAAATGGATTACTACCGAAAGCATTGATATTTCCCTGGCAGACCAATGGCAAGATCCCCAGGTGGATAAATCGGCGCTTGCTTATCTGCAATATACCTCCGGTTCGACTAATATCCCCAAAGGAGTGATGCTAAGTCATTTTAACCTGATGCACCATTGCGGTTACTTGCAAAAAGCTTGTGGTTACGAACCGGATAGCGTTACCCTAACTTGGATGCCCTATTTCCACGATTACGGGTTAGTCGAAGGTATCACCGTCCCCCTCTACAACGGTACACCCTGCTATCTCATGTCTCCCTTTGCTTTTATTAAGCGTCCGATGCAGTGGTTAAAAAATATTACTAAGTACAAAGTTACTCATAGTCAGGCCCCCAACTTCGCCTATGATCTTTGTACTCGCAGGATTAAAGCTGCCGATTTAGCGGAATTAGACCTGAGCAGTTGGCAGGCCGCGGGAAATGCCGCCGAACCGATTAATCCGAAGGTCATGGCCAAATTTGTCGATACTTTTGCAGATTACGGCTTTTCTTGGCAAACTTTCGCCCCTGCCTACGGATTAGCTGAATATACCCTCTTGATTTCCAATAAACCCAAGGGAACCACCCCAATTATCACCGCTTTGGATGCAACCGCCTACGAACGCGGTAAAATTGTCCCTGTAGGCTCCGATCGAACCACGGGAGTTAGATACGTCCCCAGTTGTGGTCGTCGCGTCTGTGATACCCGTATAGCTATGGTTAATCCCGATACTTTCACCCTTTGTGCAGCCGATGAAGTGGGCGAAATTTGGGCCAGTGACCCCAGTATGGCCGCTGGATATTGGCAACGGGAAGACGCAACCAAAGAGACTTTTCAAGCTTATCTTGCCGATACGGGAGAAGGGCCGTTTTTACGCACGGGAGATTTAGGTTTTCTTCTCGATGGGGAATTACATATCACGGGACGGATTAAGGATTTAATTATTGTCCGTGGCAGTAATCATTATCCCCAAGATTTAGAATGGTCAGTACAGCATCTTAATGAGGTTTTTCGTCCCGATTATGGTGCCGCTTTTTCTATTGAAGATAATGGGGAAGAACAGTTAGTTATTGTCCAGGAATTGGAACGTCGCAGCGGCGAATTAGATACGGCTAAATTAATCGCCGATATCCGTCAAGAAATCGCCGAAGAACACGAAATTATGACCCATGCGATTGTTCTGGCTAAATCGGGAACAATTCTCAAAACTGCCAGTGGCAAAATTCAACGTCGCGCTATTAAACAGAATTTTCTCAATGGCAATATGAGTATTATCGATGCTTGGTCAGAAAATCCTGAGTTAGTTAGTAAATTCGATCGCTCTAATTCTGCAACAGAAGCATAGTTTTTCGGGTGGGCATTGCTCACCCGATCGAGGATAACTAATCGTGTTAGGATTAGGTTAAGGATTAAAGTTAGGGAGAAAGTGATGTTAACTCAACTGATGGTCAAGCCCTCTTCCTGGATTGAAAAAGGAATTAAGCTATCGCCAGTAAGGGAAAATTATCTCTTTAAATTCACCGAGGAATTGCAGTGTCGATTGGAGGAACTACGGGAACTAGAAAAAAATTCCCAACTTAATTCTCAAGAAACCGCAGAATTGGCCGGTATTTTAGAGTTAAACGAGATTTTCACGCTGTTAAATGCGCGAATAGTTGCTGAATCTAAATGATTAGTATCACCACTCGATTACAAGTCCGAGCAAGAGCCAACTATCTGTGTGAATACTGTCATTCTCCAGAAGAAATTAGTGCCGCATTATTTGAAGTAGATCACATTCAGCCCAAATCTTTAGGAGGCAAAGATGAATTGGCAAACTTAGCTTTAGCTTGCCAAAGATGTAACAGATATCGCTACAATTTTATCAAGGCAATTGATCCGAAAACAGAACAAGAGGTAGAAATATTCAATCCGCGCCAACAGCATTGGCAAGAACATTTTATCTGGACACCAGATGCTTTAAAAATAGTGGGACTTACTCCCATCGCTAGGGCAACTATTGAACGTTTGGACTTAAATGATGACAATCATAATGAAGGTTTTATCGTTAAAGTTCGTCGATTATGGATCCGGGGAGGTTGGCATCCACCCAGCACCGATAAAAAACAGGAATAATAGCTTATTTTTATCTAGGTAAATGAGCTTCAATTAAGTTTTTTTCCAGAACGTAGGTTGGGTTGAAGCATGAAACCCAACGCCCGATTATGTTACGCTACCGCTAACCAATCCTACAAATAATTGTGCCTCCCTACTTATATTTATCGGATGTATGAGTAAACAGGATAAATTATTGATTAAAATTCTTTTAGGTAATTCTGATGCTAACATTCCCTTCGAGCAACTTTGTCAACTACTGAGGAAATTAGGATTTGATCAACGAATAGGAGGAAGTGGCCAATTCAAGTCTGAATTGCATCACTGTCTGATCTACCTTTATAGAATACCTCATTCGGGGTACGATAGTCAAGACATTTTCGAGGACGATTGTTAATCAAGTTTACGGCTATTTCCACCTGCTCTGGCTTAACAATT
>NZ_JAPZSZ010000131.1:0-1124 GCF_027532095.1 Microcystis sp. LE19-195.1E | reverse complement strand
AATGGACTATTAAGACAATTTTTTCCCAAGGGAACGAATTTTAAAATTGTTAAGCCAGAGGAGGTGGAAAGAGCCGTAAACTTGATTAACAATCGTCCTCGAAAATGTCTTGACTATCGTACCCCGAATGAGGTATTCTATAAAGGTAGATCAGACAGTGATGCAATTCAGACTTGAATTGGCCAACACCTAATAATTGGTCAGTACTGGTAAAGATACTAGCACTAGGATTAATTACTTGGAGATTACTGATGTTTGCACCGGTTCCTACGCCAAAAGCTGATAGCTTGACTCCTGCATTTTGTAAGGCGAGAACTTCATCGCTATAACTCCCCCCTTCGTTGTTTTCCCCATCGGAGATAAAAATCACATTTCCATTGCCAGTAGTTGTTCCTATACTTGTTAGAGTGTTAGCGGCTTTCTGTAAGGCTATTTCAAAGTTAGTTCCACCTGAAGCTACTAGAGAACGTAGAATCTCTTCGACATCTTTAATGCCATTGTTATTGCTATCTGTGGCTGGATTTGTGGTCAATTGAATCCCGCTAATAGTTGGATTCATATCCAGTTGATTGGCGCTACTTGCAAAGCTGACAATACTGACTTTAGCTGTAGAACCTAATCCTTTACTGACTAAGCGATTATTTAAAGCAATAAATCCGGTTATTTCGGCATCTAGTCGGGTATTGGCTGTCCCATCATTATTAACATCGCCTACAGCTAATCCTTGAAATGGCGAACTTGTACTACCGGAAACATCAATTACAAAAACTATATTGGGAGGATTACCTTGAATTAAGTCTTCGCGGACTCCATTACCGTTGAGGTCGTTCCATTTTAACCCTTGAATGGTTCCTGGATTATCATCATTGGTAATTGTCCCCGTAACTGGAGTAGTTGTCCCAACTGTATAACCTGTCCCGGTCGCAAGAGTTAAAATAACAGTCTCATCACTTTCTACTGTAGTATCAGCAGTGGGGTCAACAGTTACGGTAGCAGTCGCTGAATTAGCAGCAAAGGTGACAGTATTGGTAGTCCCTGTACGAGTGTAGTCGGTATTGAGGGTAGCTGTCCCTCCGAGGGTGTAATTGACGGTTAAGGAATTAGTGGTTACTCCACTACGAGTG
>NZ_JAPZSZ010000032.1:0-23224 GCF_027532095.1 Microcystis sp. LE19-195.1E | reverse complement strand
TTCTTGGGCTGCCCATTTCTCCATTTTTTTGCTTACCTCCACCTTAATTCCTTCTTTCAAAACTATACCTATCAATCGTTTCCCTTTTTTTTAAGTTTCTTCTCTTTTTGTTAAGAAAGATCCGACTAATGGATAGCTTATCAAGGGGGGCAGGGGGGATCGAACCTAAAATCTATCTTCAATTTAATTATAACCAGCTACTTATCAGTTATCAGTTACCAGTTATCAGTTATCAGTTATCAGTTATCAGATTTGAGTTTTAAGTTCACTGATTACTGTTTACTTTTTACTGATCACTGAAAAAAAGCTCCCCACTGATTACTGTTTACTGATCACTGATCACTGAATATAACTAACCAGAAAGTTTTTGATCTAAGATTTGGCTAGTTAATTTAGGATCGGCTTTACCGCCGCTTTTTTTCATGACTTGACCGACAAAAAATCCCTTAAGATTGGTTTTACCCGCCCGGAATTTTTCTAACTCGCTTGGATGGGAGGCGATAATTTCCTCGATCAGTTTTTCGATCGCAGAATTGTCAGAAATTTGTATTAATCCTTTCTTTTCCACCAGCGCTTTAGGTGAACCGCCTTGAGTGAGAAGTTCTGGTAAAATTTCCTTAGCAATTTTGCCACTAATTGTTCCCGTTTCAATCAGTTTAACTAATTCGGCTAAGTCTGACGCTTGCAGGGCAATTTCTGTGATCGTCAGCTTATTATTATTCAAATAAGCGGCGATATCTTGACTGATCCAGTTAGCGACTAATTTGGCATTGGCCCCCGCAATTACAGCAGTTTCAAAATATTCGGCCACGGTGCGATCATCGGTTAAAACCCTGGCATCGTAGGCGGAAAGACCAAATTCTTCTTCATAACGACGACGTTTACGAGCGGGTAATTCCGGTAATTCTTCCGCCCAAGCTTTTAACTGTTCGGGGGAGACTTCTAGGGGGGGTAAATCCGGTTCGGGAAAATAGCGATAATCGCTAGAACCTTCTTTTTTCCGCATACTAATCGTCCGTTGAGTAGCTTCTTCCCAAAGACGGGTTTCCTGTACGATCAATTCGCCATTTTCGAGCGCTTCAATTTGTCGATCGATCTCGTATTCTATGGCTTTTTGGATAGCACTAAAGGAGTTCATATTTTTAATTTCTACCTTAGTCCCGAACTTTTTAGTGCCTTTTTTACGAACGGAAATATTGACATCGCAGCGCAGGGAACCTTCCTGCATATTACCGTCACTGATGCCGAGATAACGCACTAAACGCCGTAATTCTTGGGCATATTCCGCCGCTTCGGCCCCGGTGCGTAAATCCGGTTCCGAGACAATTTCTAATAATGGTACACCTGTACGATTAAAATCCACGAGGGAATGGGTGGAACCGGAGAGACGTTCGCTGCCGGCATGAACCAGTTTTCCCGCGTCTTCTTCCATGTGCAGACGGGTAATGCCAATAATTTTGCGGCTAACTTCCTTAGTTTTTTTATCGACGATCTCGATTTCTAGTTGACCCTGTTCGACAATAGGGAGATCATACTGGGAAATTTGATAATTTTTCGGCAGGTCGGGATAAAAATACTGTTTGCGATCGAATTTGCTATGAGGTGTGATTTTACCGTCGATAGCTAATCCCAGTTTAACGGCACTGGCCAGGACTTCTTGGTTAAGGACGGGTAACACCCCCGGATAACCCAAACAGATGGGACAGACGTTAGTATTGGGGGGACTATCGAAGTTGGTGGGACAGGGACAAAATATCTTGCTTTTGGTGTTGAGTTGACAGTGGGTTTCTAAACCGATAATTGCTTCGTATTCAGTGGCAGACATATTTTCTCGCTCTCGCCGACACAGGAATGATCTGTTTACCTAAAATGTCGGCTTGAAGGAACCCTCGGTTTTACCGATGAGATGAAAAGCCGACCAGTATAGAAATAGTGAATCACCACTAAGAACAGTTGTCAACCTAATTTTAGTATGTTATAACAGTTTGCGATCGTTCGGTCGATAGGCAAGATGTTCATTTTAGAGTACAAGCTTAGAGGAAAACCATCTCAATATCAAGCTATTGATGAGGCCATTGGGAGTGTCAATCATTATAGTCGCGATTCTGGAGCATTCCCTCCCTTCATAAAACTTAATACTGTAGTTACTAATAACTCTATGCACCTTTAATATAGCTTAAAAAAGATAATTTATTCAGCCAATGTACGCCATTATTTTAAATTTTATCAAAGGCATAAGACAGGGAAGCTTATCGATAATTTTTCACCGATAAACCTAGCTTTTTTAGTATCGACCACCGACCACCGAAAACCAAAACTTCCCACCTCACCGTTAAGATAACCGCCATAAATCGTAGCAAAAATTAACTTCTAGAGACGGGATATTTGCTTAGTATAGAAACAGAGAGATTATACCCGAGAACTGACCCCATAACCAGCCAAAAGCAATATAAGCGGCGAAAGTGAGCATTTTCTAGATGAGTATTGCCTTAGTAAGTAGGTGGGTGGAATTAAATATAAGATGAACGTAGGATGGGTTGAAGCATGAAACCCAACGCCCGCATGGGTTACGCTACCGCTAACCCATCCTACAAATAATTGTGCCTCCCTACTTAATTGACGATTTTTACTTTTTACTCAATTTTATGTCTTTAACTCTCTCAGAACAACTCAAGCGAGAACAATTATCCTATCCCCAAACTCTCCTCCATCATCTGCAAAGGTTACGGCATTTTGTGACAGTGGAAGGAGAGGAGAAATTGCAGCAGTGGAAAAACCTCATTGAAAAGGAGAATTTTCAACCTAGCACCCGTAATTTAGCCTATTATCTCGCCCTGAGACAAGAAGATATCCGGGATTTACAATTAGCTTTAATGCCCTGGGGATTATCTTCCCTAGGCCGGATTGAATCGAAAGTTTTACCGACTCTCGATGCGGTAATTGCCACTTTAGGGGCGGTTTGTCATCAAGAAGCCTCATTATTACCCAAACATCCCCCTTTAGAGGCATTTTTCCAAGGAGATCAACTTTTAGCCTCCCATAGCGCCGAAGTTTTCGGTCTGCCTTCCCCCCGGCGTCGGGTGCGAATTATGGTGACAATGCCGACGGAGGCGGCAACCGACCCCGATTTTATCGCTCAATTACTGCGTTGCGGGATGGACTGTATTCGCATTAATTGCGCCCATGATGGACCCAAAGAGTGGCAGGGAATGATCGAAAATCTGCGCGAGGCGGTCAAAAATCCCGAAAATTTAGTCAATGGACATACCTGTAAGGTTTATATGGACTTAGCTGGCCCAAAAATCCGTTTAGAACAGATTTTAGCCCCCCAGTCCCAAACCAGACTATATCAAGGGGATTTTCTCCTCTTAACCACCCAACCCCCCCACACTGCCCATCCTCAGTATTTTCAGGCTAATTGTTCCCAACCGGAGATTATTCCTCAAATTCCCGTCGGGGCGAAAGTTTGGATTGATGATGGTCATATTGGGGCTGAAGTTATTGCCATAATGCCGGAGGGTCTTTTACTAAAAATTACCCACGCCAGGGAGAAAGGGGAAAAACTCAAAGCAGATAAAGGCCTAAATTTCCCCGATACCGTCTTAAATATCGATCCTTTGACCGCAAAAGACCGGCAAGATTTAGATTTTATTGCCCAAAATGCCGATATTATCGGTTACTCTTTTGTGCAAAAAGCCAGCGATATCGAGACACTACAGCTAGAGTTACAAAGTCGTTTGGGGGATGCTTGGCGACAAAAAGCAATCGTGGCCAAAATAGAAACACCTTTAGCCGTGAAAAATCTACCCGAATTAATCATCCATGCCGCCGGTAAACAACCTTTTGGGGTGATGATTGCCCGGGGTGATTTGGCCGTAGAAATTGGCTATCAAAGACTAGCAGAAATTCAAGAGGAAATTCTCTGGTTATGCGAAGCAGCCCATATTCCGGTAATTTGGGCCACCCAAGTCCTAGAAAATCTGGTCAAGAAAAGTATTCCTTCCCGGGCCGAGATTACCGATGCCGCTATGGCCGAAAGAGCCGAATGTGTCATGCTTAATAAGGGGGAATATATCCGCGAAGCGGTGACAATTCTCGATGATGTTTTACAAAGAATGCAGACCCACCAAGCTAAAAAAACGCCCCAATTACGCGCTCTCCATTCTTGGGTTTAAGCAGTTATCAGTTATTAGTTATTAGTTATTAGTTATTAGTTTTCAGATTTGAGTTATTAGTTCACTGTTTACTGATCACTGTTTACTGATCACTGAAAAAACTTCCCACTCCCCCACACCTTTTAAACAGGATTGAGAATCAGAGGCAAATTAACGCATATTATTGACCGCACCACTAACCAAACCAGCGCTAACATAGCGACCATAACCATCAAGACGGTTTTGTTGAGCGATTCGGGAGGGATTATTGACGAGATCGGCAACTCCCGCACCCATCATCACCACGGAGATAACTGCGATTAAGTAGTTACGGACAAAAGTTTGATTTTGGTGGCTGACTAACATGGTTGTTACCTCTCTTTCCTGTCGATAACCTTAGAATACGAGAGGGTTTGGGGTGATGTCAGTCCCATAATTCCGGGTGACAGAAGTGGAAAAAAGTGGAATCCACAGATAAGCTATGATTTTTTGTCGATTAGAATGGGTAAATAGGGAATCGGGAACAGGAAAAGGGCAATATTCGTCATTAATCTGGTTAAATAATCAGTAAATTGCCTAAAAACTGACATATTCTCCAGAATATGACCCTAGAAACAGCGATTATGACCATAAAATTTTTCTGGCCTTTAGTTTTAGGATTATCTATTGTTATTATTGACAATGGGCAATATTTGAGAGCAGAAACGGTAACTTTGAGCGCCAGTCAACGGCAACAACTGCGATCGCTAGATGCTAAGATTATTTTACCTAACTATATTCCTCCCGGATTTCGGGCCAGCGAGATTAAAATCCTCGCAGAAGAGGGGAAAGGATACGCAGTCCTCTTTGAAAATGCCGAGAATAGCTGTTTTTTGGTGGAAGGAATCGAAAACGCCAGGGGCGATGATGGTTTAGAATTAGAGGGAACCCTAGCGCTCAATTCTCCACTATTTGGAGAAGGATACTGGCTCAATTATGGTACACCCAAAGACTCGGAATTAAGGCAACAATTCCCCGAACCCGATTTGTATTCCGACTGGATGAAAATGGGAGAATATTTTTATCGTCTCAGTGGGGCATTAATTGCCCGGGAGGAGTATGATTATCCTAATTGCCGTCAGGATATTTCCCCATCGGAAGCAGTTAAAATAATCGAATCTTTCGGAGATAACAATTAAATTGAATTTATCTACAGTCATTTCTGATCTACAACAAAGAAGCAAGGAGCGGTTAGCTTGGTCTGATTTTTGCTGGTTAGGATTAGTAATAATTTTGGGACTGGTTATTAGGTTAACACAATTAACGAGCAAACCTCCCTGGACGGATGAATTTGCCACTATGGTTTTTAGTATTGGCAATAATTACCAGATAGTGCCGTTAAATCAGATAATTTCCCTCGCCACTTTATTAGCACCTCTCCAGAGCAACCATCAGGCAACTATTGCCGATGTAATTAAATTAGTTATTCAGGAGGACAATCATCCACCTTTATATTTTATTTTCGCCTATCTCTGGAATAAATTATTCTTTGATCGGGGAGAATATGTATCTTTAGAAGGGATGCGATTGCTGGCAGTATTTTGGGGAGTTATTTCGATTCCTTTAATTTATTTTATCAGTAAATTGGTCTTTAAATCAGGCTCGATCGCTTTTCTGTCGGCGATTTTAATGGCGGTTTCTCCCTACGGGGTTTTTATCTCCCAAGAAGCGCGCCATTATACTTTAGCGGTTGTATTTGTCCTCATATCTTTAGGCTGTTTTCTTAAGGCAAGCATCAAAATTATCGACCATAAGAGAATATCCCATACTTTGGTTTTTTTCTGGTTAATTGTCAACTGTCTAGGGTTATTAGTCCACTATTTTTTTAGTTTAACTATCCTAGCGGAAGCAATAACTTTATTATTGATTTTATTCAATCAAATCCAACAAAAAAACTTTTGGATAACTAATTGGTGGCGTTTAAGTTTAGTTTTTTTAGGTAACTTGAGCTTTATTGTTATTTGGTTGATCACGTTTGTACCCAAAGATTATGGCAATCAGATGACTGGTTGGATTCAGAGAGACAATGATAGTTTTTTAGCAGTAATTAGCCCCTTTTTTCAATTGCTGGGAACATTAATTACTATGCTTTCTCTGCTCCCCGTTGAATCAGAATCTTTAATAATTATCTTGATTTCTGGCGCAATAATGATCGTTTTTTTTCTCTGGATTATCCCACAATTAAAAACAGCGTGGCTAGACTCCTATAAACCAGAATTAGGCATTCTCTCGGCATTTTTTCTCAGTTCAATTGCTATTTTCTTTGTCATCACCTATCTGCTCTCGATCGATATTACCCGGGGAGCTAGATATAGTTTTGTTTACTTTCCCTCGGTAATTTTAATTCTGGCAATTTTATTAGACAATTGTTGGCAAAGGAAGCGGAAAAGAATAGTAATTATTGTAATTATCATGGCTTTAGTTAGTTCCCTAAGTGTGACTTTTAATTTAGGCTATCGTAAGTATTATCGCCCAGATAAATTAGTTACCACTATCGAAAATAATAGCCGTTATCCGTTAGTAATTGCCACTAGCTATAGGAGTTTGGTGCAGGTGGGAGAAATGATGGGAATTGCTTGGGAATTTAACCAAAGATTTCCCGATAAAAACCCTAAGTTTATCTTAGTTAACCCAGAACAAAAGCCAAATTTTAATCTGCCATCTTCTCCCCCTTTTGAATTATGGTTAATTAATTTCCATTCTTCAATAGATTTATCGGACTGTCAACCTTCAGAGTTATCCTCCAATTATGTAACAGGTTATCAATATCAAAAGTTTCTCTGTGGGCGATCGATGGATTATAATAATAAAGTTAAGTAGGGCTATTAACTATGATTATTTGGGTAAATGAACAGATTGACCCCTGCGGTTTAGTACAAGCTTGTATTGCCTGTCAAGATGAACAAGCGGCAAAAGATTGTCATCAAAGTTGGTTAACCAGTCTTACGGATGAACAAAAACAAGCGGGGTGGGTAGCAGTTTTAAGAACCGTAGAATCTTGGGATGATGTACCGGTAAATGCTCTGAAGTTAAGTTATTAACTATAACTAGGGTTTGCGGCAAAAAGTTTTTCCTGGATGTGGGGTGTTTTTAAAGTTGGATGGGGAGTTAATCCCACTATTAACAACGTCAATCGATGACAAAATTTTGGCTGCCAGAGCTTTGAGAGCAAAAACAGGCGAAAAGACAGAAGAGAAAGGAGATATCTGGCTAAAATAACTTCAGTTCGGGTTAAGCAGATTGGGTGCATCTCACATTTGCAGAAATACCGATAATCAGCAATTATCAGTGACTCTTAGATGATGACAAATGTATCAGCAGCTGCCTGTAAGCATCCCACCGAAAAGCTAATGCGCGGGGGGTTTGGGGGCGGCGCCACGCCCCCAACGGGGGGTTTGGGGGGTAGAACCCCCCAAAAGCTGGGATTGAGTGATAAAATCGCAAGTAACGCCCAATTTTATCGAGGAGTTTCCCCGTAAAAATCCCAACTTGGTAGATTTACAAACATGAGATGCACCCAGCAGATTTTGCCATGACTTTCAGGAAAGAATAGGACTGACTGGCTAAGGTAAAATTATGGTTTCGGCTTATCTTGAACTGAGGTTAAAATAAAAAATATTTCAGTTATCAATTTTTCATGAATATCAGACAAGAAATCACTTTATTGATGATGTGCATGGCATTTTCGAGTACATTTTTCGGTGAGGTTTTCGCTGCTCCACGTCTTGACTGGCACAGTGCCGATTTTGAAGGTCTGCGAGTAATTGCCGAGTCAGCTTGGAAGACCGAATACGAAGCAAAGAAACGCGGGGAAGAACTACACTTCAAATATGGGTTTCAAAATCTGGGTATTCTTTGGATTCCTTACTATCGTAATCTATCGGGAAAATCGCTCTATCAAACAATTATCGTTCCAGAGGGCAATTGTGATCGATTTTTACAAGAGAATATTCGACGAATCAATCGCGATGCCTACTGCTTTACACCCAGTAATCGTGGTTTAGCTCCCAACCGTCGAGGTGGTCGTATTTTCTAATTTTATATCTCCATGGCTGTGGTAATTCTCAACTCAATTTTAGAGTGAGCAAGAAGGCTAAAGCCTAAAATAAAAAAGAGGGCAGGTTTTAGCCCACCCTTTGATCCTACTTTAAACGAATTACTAACCGGCGATCGGGTTCCACGCCGCGACTTTCCGTGGTTAAATCGTTTTCTTCCTGAAAAAAGGCATGGATTTGGCGACGTTCCGCCGAAGATAGGGCTTTTAATTCTATTTCCTGTCCTGTTTGCCGTACTTGCGTCGCCGCTTGATTCACCCAGTCGAAAAGTTCTGCCTGTCTTTGTTGACGATAGCCATTGATTTCGACAATATAGAACTGATGTTCTGCCGACTCGACACCAATATTCAGAATCGTATTAGCTAGGGATTGAATCGCATCCAGTCCCTCACCCTTGTTAGCGAGGAGAAGTTCCACTTGTTGGGGACTCAATTGACTGCTATCAATAATTAACCAACAGGAGGAAGGTCCAGTTCCCAATTCCTGCACACCAATCTGGACATCTGCGGGCATGGCCATCAACTTTAGCAGTTTTTCCAGCCATTGTTTAGCTTTCTCGCTATTTTGCTCCCATATACTCATTACGATGTTTTTTCCTTTTTCTTGCTAGAACGTTTTTCAAAGGGGAGAGCATCGCGGGATTTTTCCGTTTTTTCCTGTTCCGCTACCAATTTTTGCAGGTTTTCCGGTAAAGGTTCCCGCATCAAAATCACCGTTTGAATAGTTTGGAAGATGTTCGCGGTTAAGATATACATCAATACCCCCGCCGGTAAGGGGAAAAACAGGAACATCATACTAAAAATTATCGGGGTGATTTTATTCACCGTTTGCTGTTGTTGGGCTGCTCCCCCCGAAGGCGCGCCGGCACCGGATAACTCTTGGTTAACATAGATACTAATACCGAAAGCGATCACCATCGCCAAGATATCCCAGTGAATTTCACCATTCGCACCGGTTGCCCCAATTCTTCCCAGGGCCTCAATAAAGAGAAAACCCGTATTAGCGGCAATCCCCGGCACGATAACTTTAATACTGGCATCTCCGGGGGCTAAAGCGACGATGGAACCGTCTTCATTAACTTGCACCAGTTCTTGCCCTTTAAGCACCTCGTAGGTGGGTTTTAGGTTATTTTCGGGTACTTCCGTGGCTAATTGGCTTAAAGACTTGCCCTGGTCGTTTTGGAGGTCGATTTTTACCTGTTCTCCCGGGGCGATTTTATTGCCTTGGGGTAAAAAAGCGGTGATGGGATAGTGGAGAGATTCGTCAATATAGACGTTTTGGGGTTTGGTGGCATAGGGTTGGCGCTGCACGAGGGCGATTTGTTCGGTTGGCAGCACTTGTAAATCGACGGTATAGTTAATGTCCGAGAAGGGGGAACCCCGCAGAGTCGCAAATAAAGCCAAAAGAATCGGCATTTGTAATAACAGGGGTAAACAACCCGCTAGGGGATTGCCCAACTCCTGCATTAATTTGCCCATTTCCTCCTGTTGTTTTTGCGGGTCATTTTTGTAGCGTTGTTGAATTTCTGTCTGTCTTTCCTTCATTAAGGGTTGAGTGATTCGCATTTTTCTCATATTGCGAATCTGGCCGGCGCTGAGGGGAAAGACGGCAAATCTCACCACCAGCGTTAAAGCAATGATGGCGAAACCGTAACTATGCACAATCCGAAAGAAAAAATCTAGGATTGGCAACATGATATTTGTGGAAATAAATCCGACTCCAAAATCCATGGGTTTAATCTATGCCTTCTCGTTTAATGGGGTTGCACTGTAACAAATCTAATTTATCGAATCTCGGCGATCGATTATTTTGTTTTATTGACTGATGATCGATTCTAGGGGACGACCGGTTTTATCGGCGACTCTTTCGGCAATATAGTCATGAATTTCCCGGAATTTCGGCATCGCGCGCATTTCTAAACGACTTCTATCCTTGAGAGTTACGACAATATCCCCCCAAATACCAATTCCTCTCGGCATTTTTGCCACTTTTGCCACTTCTGAATAGATAATATCTGTGCGATCTCGTCCCATCCAACCCCCGGTGATCGAAATCCGCCGATCGGTTATCTTATATCTTAACCAGATTGCGCGCACCACTGCCCCAACGGTCAAAGGTAAACAAATCACCGTAAATCCTAGCAGGATATTGATGATTAGGTCGCCGATGTGCGGACCCCCTTCATAAAAAGTTTCTTCTTTAATGCCCATGAATTATATTGGCCTTCACTAACAACTGCTTTAATTCTCGCAAAAAATGTTCATAATTGCACTCGATCGCCCCTGGACGGATAATGATTATCCCTCGCCATCCTGCTGCTATTTCTGGCAATAACTGCCGAATTACCGCTCGTATTTGCCTTTTTAGTCGATTACGAACCACTGCTTTTTTACTAACTTTCTTGCTAATCGAGATACCAAAACGACTGGGGAGAGAGTGATCTGGGCAAGAATCCTCTAAACTAATTAAGGTTAAGTGGGAACCGTGATAACGCCTCCCTTTTCCATAGACAGCTTGAAAATCCTGTCGATGTTTTAAGCGATGAATTTGGGGTAGTCCCACGAAAATTAGTCGGTTCCCAGAATAACCTAAACACTTAAACGATAGCGCCCTCTTTTCCGACGAGCTTTAATTACTTTGCGTCCGTTGACGCTACGCATTCTCGCTCTAAATCCAGAAGTGCGCTTCTGTTTGCGCGTGGTTCCTTCTAAAGTACGCTTACTCACTGGTGATTTTCCTCCTTAAGATAGAGTTACTCTATAGATATAAAGACACAATTTTCTATTATAACAAAATTACTAGGAATTGGGAAGCCCATGGTCAAGCTCCGTTTTGGTCGAGATATCTGTAATTGTCTCCCAGTGGCTGAAAAGCGCGAATGGTTAGTCACTAATGGTATCGGTGGTTTTGCCGCGGGAACTGTGGCCGGATTGCTAACTCGCTGTTATCATGGCCTCTTGATCGCTGCTTTGGCTCCACCGACGCAAAGAACGCTTCTTGTGACTAAAATCGATGAATCGGTACAATATAACCAGAAAATTTATCATCTGGCCAGCAATCGCTGGTTAGGTGCTACGATCGAACCGCAAGGCTATATTAATATCGAAAGTTTTCATCTGGAAGGCACAATTCCCGTCTGGACTTTTATCTGCGGGGATGCCTTACTAGAAAAGCGCATTTGGATGGAACAGGGAGAAAATACCACCTATACTCACTATACCTACCGTCGTGGCAATTCTCCCCTAACTCTCAATCTGACTGCTTTTGTCAATTATCGTGATTTTCACGGCAATACCCAGGGTTTTAACTGGCAAATGGCTATTAGTCCCCTGGAAAAAGGAGTAAGAGTGATTGCATATAACCATGCTGTACCTTTTTATCTATTAATCAGTCAAGGACAGGTTTTTCCCGCTCATATCTGGTATTATCGCTTTGATTTGGCCGTGGAACGTTATCGTGGTTTAATCGATCGGGAAAATCATCTCCATGGGGCTAGTTTTTCGGCTACTCTTAGAGTGGGAGAATCGGTGACAATTGCCGCTAGTACCCGTCCCGATCCGAATTTAGACGGTCAATCTTCTCTAGAGTCTCGCTATCGCTACGAAAATAGTCTGATTAATCCCCAGCAGCCTGAATGGATTCAACAACTTACCCTCGCTGCCGACCAGTTTATCGTTAGTCGTCCTCTCTGGGATCAACCGGAGGGCAAAACGATAATCGCGGGTTATCCTTGGTTTGGTGATTGGGGTCGCGATACGATGATCTCCCTAAGAGGATTAACTTTGACTACAGTCCGACCTGCGATCGCGCGTCAGATTTTACTAACTTTTTCCCGTTATCTAGACCAGGGTTTATTGCCGAATTTACTGCCCGATGGGGGAGAAATGCCCGAATATAACGCTGTCGATGCTATTCTTTGGTATTTTGAAGCCATTCGTTCCTATTTTAACCAAAGCCAAGATTTTGAGTTTCTCAGAACTATTTATCCCGCTTTAAAGGAAGTGATCGCTTGGTTTCGTCGCGGTACTCGCTACAATATTCACCTAGATGACGATGGTTTGATCTATGCTGGCGAAGCGGGAGTACAATTGACTTGGATGGATGCCAAAGTTGATGATCGGGTGATTACTCCCCGCATCGGCAAACCCGTAGAAATTAATGCCCTTTGGTTCAATGCCCTCAAAATAATGGTTCAATTTGCCCATTATTTGGGCATGGATGCCACTGATTACGAAAAAATGAGAAAAATGACCCTAAAAGGGTTCTCTCGCTTCTGGGATGATTCTCTGGGGTATTGTTACGATGTTTTGGATACGGACAAGGGTAATGATGCCAGTTTACGACCGAATCAACTTTTTGCCGTGTCTTTGTCGGTGGAGGAGTTATTAAATTCCCCACAGAAAAAGGCCATTGTCGATATTTGTGCTTTAAAATTGTTGACTTCTCGCGGTTTGCGATCGCTAGATGCCGCTCATCCTGATTACCGTGGCGTTTACAGTGGCGATCGCTTAAAAAGAGATAGTGCCTACCATCAGGGGACAGTCTGGGGATGGTTATTAGGGGCATTTATCGAGGCCCATCTGAAAGTCTATCGCGATCCCATTCTAGCTGAGAGTTTTTTAACACCGATGATCGACCATCTTCGGGATAGCTGTATCGGTAATTTAAGCGAAATTTTCGATGGTAATGCCCCTTTTACCCCTAGGGGCGCTTTTGCCCAAGCATGGACAGTGGCAGAGGTATTAAGGGTTTGGCAAGTGATCCGAGAATTTACGCCATAATCCTTTAAAATGAGCAATTGTTAGGTGTGTTAGACCAGCTAAAGGGCTTACCCTAAAAACCTCAGTCAGACCGTTATAGACAAAACTCACATGGAGAAACCGCAAGTTATTTTTCTCGATGCTGTGGGGACTCTTTTTGGAGTAAAAGGCAGTGTCGGAGCAATTTATAGTCAAATAGCAGCTGATTTTGGGGTAGAGGTGGCGGCCGAGAGTCTAGAACAATCTTTCTTGGCTATTTTCCCCACTTCTCCCCCCCTAGCTTTTGCTAAGGTTGAACCTGCACAAATTCCCGAGTTAGAGTATCGCTGGTGGCGATCGCTGACTGGGGCAGTTTTTAATAATTTAGGTTATCTGGAACGATTTCCCGATTTTGAGGCTTTTTTTGGCGAACTTTATCATCATTTTGCCACAGCCGAGCCTTGGGTCCTGTACGAGGATGTCATTCCCGCTTTAAGACTCTGGCAGATTCAGGGGATCGAGTTGGGCATTATTTCTAATTTTGATAGTCGTATCTACCAAGTTTTGGCTGAATTAGGCTTAGAATATTTTTTTCGATCGATCACGATTTCTTCCCAGACAGGAGCGGCTAAACCCGATCCAGAAATTTTTCAAATCGCCCTACAAAAACATGATTGTTCCCCCGCACAAGCTTGGCATATTGGCGATAGTAAAAAAGAGGATTACCAAGGAGCAAAATCCTTGGGTATAGAAGCGTTTTTAATTAAAAGATCAACAGGTCAAGAGAGAAAAAGTCTTTCAGTGGGAATAGGGGATAGGGAGGGAATACATACCCTACCAGCTAATACCTAACCCTCAAACTGCTTTAATCCCCATCGGGATTTTAGACTGATTCCTGCGATGGGATGGCAGTCGCTTCTGACTGAGCAGCGTTAGGATCTGTCTCTTTGGGGGCGGCCACTTTTACCAAAGCATGACGCAAAACATCTTCTCCGAGAGTGTATCCTCGCACTAACTGCTCGACCACCGTGCCTTCGGGATGTTCATCGGTGTACTCCCGCATCATCGCTTCGTGGTAGCTAGGATCAAAGGGTTGACCTTCCGGACGCATGGGGGAAACGCCTAAACGCTTGAGACTCTCCACTAAGATTTTATAGACCCCTTGGTAACTCTTGTGAATACCCATCTCGCCATCATTAGCCGGTTTAATTTGAGTACGGGCGCGCTCAAAATTATCCACCACGCCAAGAATTTCCATCAGGGTTTTGCCCTTGATTTTTGTTTCCAGTTCCTCTTTTTCCTTGGCTGTGCGTTTGCGAAAATTGTCGAACTCGGCCGCTAGAGTGATATAGCGTTTCTTGTAGGCATCAACCTGCTGGGTTTGTTCCTCTAACTGCTGTTTGAGAGTGTCGATTTCCTCTTGTAGAGCATCGATAGTCATTCCCCCTAGAAGGGAAAATTCCTCGCTAGAGGCTGCCTGGTTCGTCACCGTTTTGGCTTCATCGGTGACACTGGCTTCCGATTCGGTTGTAAGGGATTCGGGGTAATTAGGAAAGGATTCTTGGTTTTCGTCGAAAATTACTGAGTTATTCGGTTCTGCACTCATAGTATACAATTTTAGTGGGTAATTTGGTAATATATGACCATTCACTGCTAATTTTGGTCTTTAAGTACCAGCTAATAATCAAGGTTTAACCTTTAATGTAACATTTTGTGGACAATATCCGTAACTGGATATAAGCGACCCCGATAGATAATCGGTGATCTAGAAAAATTTTTGCTAGAATGCAATTCTCTCAGTAAAATTGGGAACATTTAAGGGTAGTGGAGAGGTTAAGAATCGTCTATGACATTTTCTTCCAAGAAAACCCGTGCCGTTGCCCTACGCAATTACTTTTCGCCCTTTGGTAACAAGTTGGTGCAGTCGGGATATATCGGTGCCGACCAGATGCAACAGGCCCTAGTGGAAACACGGAAATCGGGACGATCGCTAGTAGAAATATTACAACAACTAACCGGGCGCCCTTTGCCCCCGGATTTACAGCGACAGTATAAGAAAAACCAGTTATTTGAACTAAAAATTCTCTACGGAGTCGAATCGCTCGACCCCGAATTAACCGATGTGGATGGACTGGAAATAGCCCGATTGATCGATTCTTTGATTCCGATCGATCTTTGTCGTCGCTATCGTCTCATCCCCCTGCGAAAGATCGAAGGAGAGCCGGCTGCGATTTTGATAGCCATGGTCGATCCCGACAACCTCGAGGCTTCCGACGATATTAATCGTATTCTCCGTCCCAAGGATTTAGGTTTACAGCGTTTGGTGATTACCAGCGAAGATTATGAAAGATTACTGGAAAAATTCCACTCGGCTCAATCGGAACTAGAACAGGAAAAAGCCCGACTGCAAAAAGAAAAAGACCTGGAAAAACTCTCGGATCTCACCGATATTGTCGGCAATATTGATGTGGCCTCCGGGGGTGCTAACGATGAAGTGGCCGATGATCTCGGAGAAGGGGACGCTAATCAAGCCCCCGTCATCAACCTCGTCAATAAAATTCTAGCTAAAGCCCTACAGGAATGGGCTTCCGATATTCACATCGAACCCCAAGAAGAATTCCTGAAAATTCGCTTTCGCAAAGATGGAGTTCTTCATCAAGCTTTTGATCCACTGCCGAAAAAAATTACCCCGGCGGTGACAGCCCGTTTTAAAATCATGGCCGATCTCGATATCGCCGAACGTCGTCTTCCCCAAGATGGTAAAATTCGGCGGATATATCAAGGGCGGAAAGTGGATTTTCGGGTTAATACCCTACCCAGTCGCTACGGGGAAAAAGTCTGTTTACGGATTCTCGACAACTCGGCTACCCAGTTGGGTTTAGATAAACTAATCACCGACCAAAAGACCCTGCAAATCGTCCGAGACATGGCCAGTCGTCCCTTTGGTCTGTTGCTGGTGACAGGCCCGACCGGTTCGGGGAAATCCACCAGTTTATACTCGGTGTTAGCCGAAAGAAATCACCCTGGGGTCAATATTAGTACGGCCGAAGATCCGATCGAATATTCTCTACCAGGCATCACCCAGGTGCAGGTAATTCGCGAAAAAGGCATGGATTTCGCCTCGATTCTGCGGGCATTCATGCGACAAGACCCGGATGTGATTCTGGTGGGAGAAACTAGGGATAAGGAAACGGCTAAAACAGCGATCGAGGCGGCCTTAACTGGTCACTTGGTCCTAACTACCCTACACACCAACGATGCCGCAGGTGCGATCGCTCGTCTCGATGAGATGGGGGTTGAACCGTTTATGATTTCTGGTTCTCTCTTGGGAGTCTTGGCCCAGCGTCTCATGCGGCGCGTCTGTACCGAGTGTCGAGTCGCCTATCACCCCAGTCAAGAGGAATTAGCCCATTTTGGTCTTGCCGCCGCCAATGAACGGGAAGTGACCTTTTATAAGGCTAATACCCTGACCCTAGAGGAAATTCAACAGGCGCGAAAACAGGGTAATCTTTGTCCCAAATGTGGTGGCAGCGGTTATAAAGGTCGCGTCGGGGTCTATGAGGTAATGCAGAACAGTGAACGACTACAGCAGTTAATTAACCAAGGGGCAACCACTGATCGCATTAAGGAGACGGCCGTCGATGAGGGCATGGTAACACTCCTAGCCTATAGTTTAAATCTGGTGCGCGAGGGTTACACCACCCTCGAAGAAGTGGAACGGGTGACATTTACCGATTCTGGTCTGGAAGCGGAACTAAAAGCCAAACGGAAAAGCGGTTTAATCTGTCGTGGTTGTCGCGCCGAACTACAACCAGAATGGCTCGATTGTCCCTATTGTATGACACCGCGATTTAGTGATTAAGACAGTTTTTCAGTTATCAGTTATGAGATTTGAGTTTTAAGTAAGGAGTATTAAGTGAGTAGTCTTAAATAGCACTTTCCCAATGTCTTTTCACTGTTCACTGGTTACTGGTTACTGTTCACTGATTTTACCTTATAGATGGGGTTTAACTTATGGAATTAATGATCGAAGATTTAATGGAACAATTGGTCGAGATGGGCGGTTCCGATATGCACATTCAGTCTGGGGCGCCGGTCTATTTTCGCATTAGTGGCAAACTGTCCCCGATTAATGAAGAATCTTTAACCCCGCAAGATTGTCAGAAATTGATTTTTAGTATGCTCAATAATACCCAAAGAAAAGAGTTAGAGCAGAATTGGGAATTAGACTGTTCCTACGGGGTGAAAGGATTAGCAAGATTTAGGGTCAATGTTTATAAAGAAAGGGGGGCTTATGCAGCTTGTTTACGGGCTTTGTCCTCTAAAATTCCTAACTTTGAACAATTAAATTTACCTAGAGTAGTACGGGAGTTATCGGAAAGACCGAGGGGATTAATTCTCGTAACTGGCCAAACAGGTTCAGGTAAAACTACCACTTTAGCGGCAATTTTAGACTTAATTAATCGGACTAGGTCTGAACATATTTTAACTGTAGAAGACCCAATTGAATACGTTTTTCCTAATATAAAAAGTCTGTTTCACCAACGACAAAAAGGAGAAGATACCAAGAGTTTTGCTAACGCTTTAAGAGCATCTTTACGGGAAGACCCTGATATTATCCTTGTGGGAGAAATGCGGGATTTAGAAACAATTAGTTTGGCAATCACGGCGGCAGAAACAGGTCACTTAGTCTTCGGAACCCTACACACTAGCTCGGCAGCGGGAACAGTGGATCGGATTATTGACGTTTTTCCTGCTAACCAACAGGCACAAATTCGCGCCATGTTATCCAATTCTTTACTAGCAGTTTTTAGTCAAAACCTAGTCAAGAAAAAAAATCCTAAACCGGGGGAATTTGGTCGGGCAATGGTACAGGAAATCATGGTGGTAACTCCAGCGATCGCTAACCTAATTCGGGAAGGAAAAGCCCCCCAAGTCTATTCAGCAATTCAAACGGGAATGAAGTTAGGAATGCAAACCATGGAACAGGGATTAGCTAATTTAGTTGTTAGGGGTGTTGTCTCTTTGGAAGAGGCCATTTCTAAAAGCGGTAAACCCGATGAATTACAACGTCTTATCGCTGGGGCTGGCGCTAACGCTAAAGCCCGTATTTAATAACAAATAGTAACCTTTAAGCGTTCGTCAGCCCCTATCAGTTATCAGTGAACAGTAACCAGTAATCAGTGAAAAGAAAGTACAGAAGTTTTCACTTAACACTATCTATCCACTTAAAACTCCAATCTGATAACTGATAACTGATAACTGATAACTGATAACTGATAACTGATAACTGATAACTGATTTGTCCTATGCCTAATTTTGTCGCACAAGTTAAAAACGGCTCTGGAAAAGTTTTCCAAGAGAAAGTTGAGGCCATGTCTCCCGAACAGGCCCGGACGATGCTGAAGGCGAAATATGCCGCCGTCGGTAAGGTCAAAAAAGTGGGGGGAGAGATCGATCTTTCCGGTTTAAAGTTGATGTTTACCAGCATTTCCATCAAAGATAAAGCGGTTTTTTCCCGTCAATTTTCGGTGATGATTAATGCTGGTGTGGCGATTGTGAGATGTTTGGGAGTTTTGGGGGATCAATGCGGTAACCTCAAGATGAAAAAAGCCCTGCAAGCGATTAGTGCTGAGGTACAGCAAGGGAGTCCGTTATCGGAAGCGATGGCCAAACATCCCGAATGTTTTGATGAACTTTATGTCAGTATGGTCGAAGCTGGAGAGATGGGGGGGGTACTCGATGAAGTGCTGAACCGTCTCTCGAAACTTTTGGAAGATATGGCCCGCTTGAAAAACCAGATTAAATCAGCGATGACTTATCCGGTAGCGGTGGGAATTTTGGCGATAATTGTGTTTTTCGGGATGACAATTTTTTTAATTCCCGTGTTTGCGAAAATTTTCACCGATTTAAACGTGCCACTACCAGCTTTAACGCAATTTATGCTCTTTTTAAGTGGAGTGATGCGTAGTTGGTTGATTTTAATTCCGATTGTCACCATTGTTGCCACGGTTTTTTTACTGCGTCGCTATTACAAAACCCCGATGGGTCGTCTGCAAATTGACCAGTTTTTCCTTAAAATGCCTCTTTTTGGTGATTTGAATGAAAAATCGGCTGTGGCTAGATTTTGCCGGGTTTTTGGGACTCTGACGCGTTCTGGTGTCCCGATTTTAAGTTCCCTCGACATCGTTTGTAATACGGTGGGTAATCAGGTAATTGCCAATGCGATCGCTGGTGCCAAGGCGGAAATTCAGCAGGGGGGAATGATGAGTTTGGCCCTACAAAAAGCCAATGTTTTCCCACCTTTGGCAATTCAAATGATTAGTATTGGGGAGGAAACAGGAGAATTAGATGCCATGATGATGAAAGTGGCGGATTTCTACGAAGATGAGGTGGAACAGGCCGTTAAAGCTTTAACCAGTATCATTGAACCCTTGATGATGGTTGGTATTGCGGGGATGGTGGGAACTATTCTTTTGTCTATGTACCTGCCCATGTTTAAAATCTTCGATGCGTTGGGATAAGTTTATCAGTGATCAGTGATCGGTGACTATTGCCGGTAGCTGGAAATCAGCAAGATTTTAATTTTTATCTCCTTTTATTTGATTAGGTGAATCTGTGTCTTACGAAACTTTATTAGCGGAATATAGCTGTCGTGAGGGAGCGATCGAATTATTGCGACAATATCGCCCTTATTTAGAGTTAATTCCTAGTATGCGTCGTCCTGAAGAGAGTTTAATTACTATTCCCTTGCCCTTGATCAGAATTCGTCCATCTTCTGCCCTTGAATCTAGAAAGACGGTACAATTAGCTTGTGATTTGGCTATTCTGATGTGTGATCCGGAATGGAAAATTAAATTAGGTTCAGAAATCCTGATTTTTATCCATCGTCCGGGGGAAGATTTTTCTGATTTGTTGAAACGCTGGCGCGAAACACAAATATGTTTAGATAAAGAATATGAATGGTTAATGCCCCCCAGAGAACAACATATGTTTAGTGAAGGTGCAGAAACAATTCATCCTTTATTTGTGGTTTTTGATCAAACGGCCGAGAGAATAAAAAAGGGTTTAAGAGGGGCTTTTTTACCGATGGTTGTTCAAAGTTATCGGCCAGCTTTGATTGATGATTGCTTAGAATTAGTCGATCAAGATTAGCTGACTCTCTGGGGTTAGTATAAAGGGAACACTTTACGATGGTTAAGCCCCTAAAATCAAGCGCTGACGATGAAAATTAAGCAGCGAAATTTCCTGTCCAGAAACCCTTTCTAACATCTCGACGATATGATCGGGCTGCAGTAAAGTGCCATCATTGCGACAACTGCCCACATAGCACAAAACGGCTTCCTTGTCAACAGTTTTTAACTCTAATTCATATAATTGTTCTCGCAGATTAATCGTGACTTTTTTGCCGGATTTGGTGGTTTTTTCCCGTTCCATCACCGTTGCTTGCTTAATCGCCTCGATCCAATTTTGCCATTGTTGGCAGTCAATTCCCTCACTGTTAAAAGTGAGCAAATACGCAGCTTTTTCTAACAAACGGGTGGCAGCAGGAGCATTTAAGGGAATTTCTTCCACCTGATAAACCGGCAAATCTGCGGGTAATTGTGCGGTTAACTGCTGTTTAAACCTCTCTAAATCGATCACTTTTGTCAATTCAAAATCGACAATCTCACCGCTACTGGTTGCTCCCAAGGATAAGGCATTGGCGATCGAAATGCGCGGACCGGGGTGAAATCCACCGGTAAAGGAAATGGGAATAGCAGCGCGACGGACGACGCGATCAAATAAACGCACCAGATCCAAGTGGCTAACTAAGGCCATTTCGCCAATTTTGCCAAACCAAACCCGAATTCTTTGGACGCGTTCTTGATTGGGTTGAAAATGTCCAGCAAAAGCGGGAATCGGGGGCGCTTCAATAACGATATTATGGCCAAAATCGACGCTACAAACGCCACAATGGGAACAACCCTCAAAAGAACAATCGGGGACCGTTGCCGCGTCTAGAGCGCGTTTTAAGTCCTCCTGTAACCATTTTTTATCGATACCAGTATCCAGATGATCCCAGGGCAGAGGACGCTCTAAAATATCTTTGTCTGCATCGGCAAAAATATGCCATTCTCCCTGTTCTATCTGACGATATTTCCAAGTTAAACCGGATTCTTTGATCGCCTGTGACCATGCTTGATAGGCTTTCTCTGTATTATCCCACCAAGCATCCATCCCGGCTCCCAATTGCCAAGCGCGCAGCACCACTTTCCCTAAACTTCTGTCACCGCGACCGATAAAATCTTCCATAGCCGAGATGCGGACATCGGTATAATTGACTTTTACCCCTCTCATGCCTTGGAATTCCTGTCTTAATAACTCCTGTTTGCGGATAAATTCGGCCGTCGAGACGGAATGCCACTGGAAGGGGGTATGGGGTTTAGGCGTAAAATTAGAGATAGTTAGGGTAAAATCGAGGGGTTTCCGCTTCGGTAAACGACATTCCCGACGCAACCAACGCAGGGTTTCCGCGATACCGATGACATCCACATCGGTTTCCCCCGGCAAACCGATCATAAAATAGAGTTTAACCTTATCCCAACCCTGTTCGACAGCAGTTTTTATCCCTCTGAGTAATTCTTCGTTGGTTAACCCTTTGTTAATCACATCGCGCATTCGTTGGGTTCCCGCTTCCGGTGCAAAGGTTAAACCCGATTGACGATTGCCCCCAATTATGTTAGCAATATTTTCGTCAAAGCGATCGACTCTTTGACTGGGTAAGGATAGAGATATATTCTCATTCTGGAGACGGTTTTTAATCTCCATACCCACGGCAGGTAAAGCTAGATAATCGGAGCAACTGAGAGATAATAGAGAAAATTCGTTATATCCCGTCGCTCGCATTCCTTTTTCAATCGATTCGATTACTGCTTCTGGTTGCACATCCCGCGCAGGACGGGTTAACATCCCCGGTTGACAAAAACGACATCCCCTCGTGCAACCGCGACGAATTTCCACCACCAGGCGATCGTGAACCGTTTCCACGAAGGGAACTAAACCGATAGAATAGGCTGGGATAGGAGTAGCTACCCGGCGTAAAATTCTTGGCGGTACATCGTCACGATTGGGGATAACTGCACCGATTGGGGTGACATCGTAGAAACGGGGGACATATACCCCTGGAATTTGGGCTAAATCTAGTAATAGTTCTTCTTTGCTTAGATTAGCTAGTTTACCTTCTTCTAAAATTAAACCGATTTCTGGCAATAATTCTTCGCCATCACCAAGGGCGATAAAATCAAAAAAGTCGGCGTAGGGTTCGGGGTTAGAGGTGGCAGTTTGTCCCCCAGCAAAAATTAGCGGATAGTTACCTGAGTCTCTTGCTCTCCAAGTCAAGGGAATTGCCGCTAGGTCGAGCATTTCTAAAATATTGGTGGCTCCTAGCTCGTAACTAAGACTAAAACCGAGAATATCAAAATCGGTGAGGCAACGACGGGATTCTAGGGCAAATAGGGGGGTTTTTGTCTGTTTGAGTTTTTGGGCTAAATCCGGTGCGGGTAAATAAGTGCGATCACAGAGTTGGCGAGGTTGTGCATTGAGGATATTGTAGAGGATAATATGGCCGAGGTTAGATGCCCCCACTTCGTACACTTCCGGATAGGTTAACACCCAACGAACCACCGCACTTGCCCATTCTTTATGTTTAGCACCTAACTCGTTGCCCAAATAACGCGCTGGTCGAAAAATGTCGGGGGTGAGCAGTTGGTCTAAAGCAATAGTCACGGCAATCTACCTCAGATATCGTCAGCAATGGGTGCTTTTCTACTATAGCAGCCAGAATCGAGTCAGTATTCAGGAGTCGGGAGATAGGGTTTTGGGGTGATAGGGTTTTGGGGTGATAGGGTTTTGGGGTGATAGGGTTTTGGGGTGATAGGGTGATAGGGTGATAGGGTGATGAGACAGCTTCCCCACTTCCCCACTTCCCCACTTCCCCACTTCCCCACTTCCCCACTTCCCCACTTCCCCACACCCCACACCCCACTTCCCCACTTCCCTATCTACCCCACTTCCCCATCTCCCTAAAATTCCAGAGGCTATAAGATAATTAAGGCTTGCTGAATAAATCTAAAAACCTTGTTGGATAAGACTTTTGGACTTTTTTCCCCTCAAAAAGTACCAGATATGGGAGTGATCAGGGGGAAATTCAGGGACTTTTTCCCTGAAAATTAGGTAATTGACCCCCTCAAAATCG
>NZ_JAPZSZ010000346.1:0-27279 GCF_027532095.1 Microcystis sp. LE19-195.1E | reverse complement strand
TTTGCGTACTCTTCTTCAAATTTTTCCCAGGGAATTAAGTTGGCCATAATAACCCAACGGTTTTCATCTGATAGTTTTCCGCTCCTCGGGCAGTTCAAATGATTCGGGTTCTGATGGAGTTGCGGTCGAGATACGATACATTTGTACTGAATAAAAAAAAGTGCTTGGCTTTTAGTGTATTTTACCTTTTTTTGGGCCTTTTTTCTCGACTTTATTGAGTCGAAACCTTTTTCCTATCGGCATTTCAGGCTTTTTCAGCAAACCCTAATTAGTTAGTTAGTTATCTTTATCTTTATACCTGTTTGCTGATTACTGTTTACTGATCACTGTTTACTGATCACTGTTTACTGTTTACTGTTTACTGATCACTGTTTACTGATCACTGAATCAAGGGAGGTAAAAATGGGCTGGATTATGGTCTTATTTGCGATCGCTGTGGGCGGATTACTGATCTGGCAGAATCTGGGGGCGATCACTTTGGTCTTTTTTGGCGGTATTATGACGGTAAAACTGCCCCTAGCTGTCTGGGTGTTACTTTTCACCCTGGCGGGAATTATCAGTGGTTTAACCCTGCAATTTCTCTATAGTTTTGGTCGTCCTTTGGCCGCCCCAAAAGCTTCCCCTCCTATAGCCAATAATCCTCAAGTCCCACCCCCATCTCCCCGACCTACCTATATTCAAGATCGCGCCGCTTCTCCACCGGGTAACGATTGGGAAAGAGATAGCGGTGATGATTGGAATTTTGATACACCCCCCGAAAAACCGACTACCATTCAGGATCGGGAAGAATTCCCGCCTAGGGTTGCTGATGGGGAAAAAACGAATTTTGTCAAGCCTCCACAGGACAGTTCTCAAACTGGCTCGGTTTATTCCTATAGTTACCGCACGGCCAAACAGACTCGCGGGGAAAAAGCCGATCAAGTTTACGATGTCAATTATCGGATTATTACGCCCCCTGCTCACGATGAAAACGAAGATCGGGAGGTAAACAAAGCGGATGAAGAAGAGTGGATTTAATTTTCCCTTCGACGTAGCTCAGGGCAAGGATAGAGTAGAGGTTCCTTCCTACCCAAATAGCTCAGAGAAGACAAACTGTTGTGGCCTTGCCCCCTGTCTTACCGAAAACTTGGGTTTAAGGTTCCCCGCCATGCCCGCGTAGCAGAGGGCGGCTTTTAGGTGATGGGTTGTCAGTTTAATATTTAATGTGTTAAAATAAGTTTATTCTTAAAATTTTAGAGTAAATGTTTGTCCTAGAGTTTAAAGTTGAGGCTAAATTAAAACAGTATCAGGCTATAGACGATGCTATCCGCACCGCTCAATTCATCCGTAATAAATGCTTAAAGTATTGGATGGACAACAAAGGTGTAAATAAGTATGATCTATCAGCTTATTGTCGAGTTTTGTCCCATGACTTTAAATTTGCTAGTCAATTAAATTCTCAAGCAAGGCAAGCATCGGCTGAAAGGGCATGGTCTTCTATTTCCCGTTTCTTTGACAACTGTAAGCAGAAGGTAATCGGAAAGAAAGGCTATCCTCAGTTTAAAAAGTTTTCCTGCTCGGTTGAATACAAAACAACAGGATGGAAGCTTCTTAACCCTAAAACCATTCATTTCAGTGATAAAAAGGAGATTGGAACACTTAAACTAAAAGGGACTTGGGACTTAGGATACTTTCAGCAGTCTGACATTAAACGAGTTAGGCTTATTAAACGTGCTGACGGCTATTATTGTCAATTTGTTCTCTCTTGTGAAGTAAAAGAGGATGTTAAACCATCAGGTAAGTGTATCGGAATAGATGTGGGATTAGCTTCTTTTTATACTGATCATGAAGGTAATAAAGTTGACAATCCTAAATTTTTAAAAAAGTCCGAGAAAAGATTAAAACGACTTCAAAGACGATTATCTAAAAAGAAAAAGGGAAGTAAAAATCGTCAAAAAGCTAGACAAAGATTGGCTAAGGCTCATCTTAAAATAAGTAGGCAACGTAAAGACTTTGCTGTAAAGTTAGCAAGGTGCGTAGTTCGCTTCTTAGATGTGATAGCCCAGGTCGATTTAAGAATTAAGAACTTAGTCAAGAATCATTGTTTAGCTAAATCGATCAATGATGCGGCCTGGTATCAGTTTCGAGAATGGCTGGAGTATTTTGGGGTTAAATTCGGCAAGATAACGATTGCTGTCCCACCGAACTATACAAGCCAAAACTGTTCAAACTGTGGTGAAGTTGTTAAAAAATCTTTATCGACTAGAACCCATCAGTGTAAGTGTGGGTGTGTTTTAGATAGGGATGAAAACGCCGCTATTAATATCCTTAAAAAAGGGTTAAGTACCGTAGGGCATACGGGAACTTTTGGGCTAGACCCGATGAACGCTTGGGGAGAGAATACCTCTACTTTTTCAGAAGTAATTCTGTCTAAGCAAGTAATCTCTTGGAACCAAGAATCCCCGTCGCTTTAGCGCGGGGAGTGTCAAAATGGGGAAATCTAGGTTGTGTAGATAGAGCGCCATGAAACACACATTATCCGTATTAGTTGAAGATGAAGCGGGAGTCTTAACCCGTATTGCTGGATTATTCGCCCGTCGCGGCTTTAATATTGAAAGTCTGGCCGTGGGTCCTGCCGAACAGCTGGGAGTTTCTCGGATTACGATGGTAGTACCAGGAGACGAGGACAGCATCGAACAGTTAACCAAACAACTTTACAAATTAATTAACGTCCTCAAGGTGCAGGATATCACCCAAACCCCCTGTGTGGAAAGGGAATTAATGCTGATTAAAGTTAATGCTACCGCCGAGCGCCGAGCGGAAGTGATCGAATTAGCGCAGGTATTCCGGGCGCGGATTGTGGATATTTCCGAGGAAACCCTGACCATCGAAGTGGTGGGGGATCCGGGTAAAATGGTGGCGATTATGCAAATGCTGAATAAATTTGGCGTTCGCGAGGTGGCCCGTACCGGTAAAATTGCTCTGATTCGCGAGTCGGGAGTCAATACGGAATACCTCAAAGCTTTAGAGGCTAAAATGTCAATTTAGGGATATTGGGTATGAATTGGGAATTGGGGAATTGGGGAGATGGGGTGTTAGGGTGTTAGGGTTTTAGGGTGTTAGGGTTTTAGGGTGGTCACTGCGTGCGCGTTGCGGGGGGTGTTAGGGTGTTGGGGTTTTAGTTGAAATTCCCCACTTCCCCATTCCCCCACTTCCCCACTTGCCACTTCCCCATTCCCCCACTTCCCCATTCCCCCACTTGCCTATTGCCTTCAGAAGCTGATAACTGATAAAAACTATGTCTAAGCAGTCGCCGAAAACCCAAATTAGTCAACTTGTCACCGTTGCCGTGCAGAAATTGCAAGGAAAGGTAAATTTTCAGGCGGTAAATCTCAAAAAAGGGGCGAGAGTTCCCGAATTACGCCTTAAAAACGAGAATGGCAGCGGGGAAAGCAAATATCCCCTTATCGGCGATCGCTATTTGTTGGGTCGTAGTTCCAGTTCCTGTGATATTACTATCCGTAATACCGTGGTGAGTCAGATTCATTGTTCCCTCCAGCGTGACCCGAAAAATCCCCATCATTTCCTGCTCACAGATGAAAACTCCACCAACGGGGTTTATATGGGTAAACGTCGTCTCAAAAGCGTTTCCCTGCGTCATGGTGATAGCTTTACCCTGGCCCCCCCAGACTTAGCCAATTGTGTCACCATCTCCTATTACTGTCCCCCTCCCCTGTGGGCGCGACTTTTGCGCTATGGTTTCTATGGTGCGGGTGGTATTTTCGGTTTATTAGTTTTAGCGGTTATCTGGGAAAGTCGCAAAGTTAATGTTTATCCACTCCCTTCCGGGGTAAGCGGTCCGGTGGTGGTTTACCCTAGGGATGGTCAAACTCCCCTCAATCCCATTCGACAGGAAACTCACCGAGAATTAGATAATCTGGGCGATTTTTCTCCCTATCTGCCCCAGGCGGTTGTCGCTTCCGAAGATAGTCGTTTTTACTGGCATTTTGGCGTTGATCCTTTGGGGATTGTCCGGGCAATTATGATTAATTGGCAAGGTCAAGGCATTCGTCAAGGGGCCAGCACCCTGACTCAACAGTTAGCGCGTAGTTTATTCCCCGAAGTCGGTCGCCAAAATACTGCCGATCGCAAACTCCGGGAGGCTGTGGTCGCTTTACAATTAGAAGCGGTCTATAGTAAGGATACAATTCTCAAAACCTATCTCAATCGAGTTTATCTCGGTCTGGCCGGTTACGGTTTTGAAGATGCGGCCCGCTTTTATTTCGATAAATCCGCTAGAGATTTAGATATCTCCGAGGCTGCTACTCTTGTGGCTATGTTACCCGCCCCGAATCGATTTAATCCCATTCAAGATTACGACACTTCCGTACAATTACGCAATCGTGTCATCGATCGCATGGCTCAATTAGGCATGATTTCCCCGGAAGCGGCCGCCAGCGCTCGCAGATCCCGCATTGAAATCAGTCCCCAAGCCAAAAAATCCCTATCTAGTACGATTGCACCATATTTTTATAGTTACGTTTTCGAGGAATTACAGGACCTTTTAGGGGAAGAAGTGGCCAAAGAGGGCAATTTTATCGTTGAAACCAGTTTAGACCGCCGGCTGCAAGCGATCGCAGAAAAAAGCTTAAAAAATAATGTCTTAAAGCAAGGACCCCGCTATCGATACTCCCAAGGGGCTTTAGTTACCCTAAACAGTCAAACTGGGGAAATTCTCGCTTTAGTCGGGGGAGTTGATTATCAAAAAAGCCAATTTAACCGCGCTATCCAAGCTAAACGTCAACCCGGTTCCACTTTTAAGGTATTTGCTTATGCTGCCGCCCTAGAACAGGGAATATCGCCCTATAAAACCTATACCTGCGCTGGACTCTCTTGGCAAGGACAAGCCTATTCTCCCTGTGAACGCAGTAGCGGGGGGGTCAATATGTTTCAAGGTTTAGCGCGATCGGAAAATAGTGTCGCCCTTCGCATTGCTCGCGAGGCAGGATTAAGTAATGTGGTCAATGTGGCGGAACGTTTGGGGGTCAAATCACCTTTAAATCCCGTACCGGGGCTAATTTTAGGGCAAAGCGAGGTAAATGTCTTGGAAATGACCGGCGCTTATGGGGTTTTTGACCATGGCGGGCGCTGGAATCGTCCCCACGCCATTAAACGCATTCTCGACGCTTCCGACTGTAAAAATGTGGAGGATTTGAGTACCTGTCGGGTTATTTATGACTATGGCGAGGATAACGATAGAAATCAGCAGGTAATCTCCCCTAAAACCGCCGAAACGATGAATAGTTTATTGCGGGGGGTGATAACTAATGGTACAGGAGGTGCTGCTAGTATTGGCATGGGAGAAGCGGGTAAAACGGGAACTACGGATAATTATGTGGATCTCTGGTTTATCGGTTATCTTCCCCGGCGCGACTGGGTGACAGGTATTTGGTTAGGGAATGATAATAATTCTCCCACTGCGGGCAGTAGTCAACAGGCAGCCAAGTTATGGGGCGATTATCACCGTCAGTTAATCACTACACAAAACTAATCCCAATGACTCTCAAGCTCAGACCCATTTTAACCGTCTATCCTTAAGATTGGTGGAAGGAACCACAGAGACACAAAGGACACAAAGATTAGGTTTGTTAATTCTTCTTCCCATCTAATCAGAATTGGGTGGGTTAGTGACAGCGTAACCCCCCCAACTGGACTACTTTATTGGGGAGATGAAGTTAAATAAAGTTAGCAGTTGCCAGATTATCAGAGTCAACCCCACTCAAAAGAACTGAGGAAGCGTTGGCTGAAAAAAGACCCCCAGTACCTTGAATAATCAGCGCAGATGAGCCATCAGTCCCATTAGCGACAATGGTGAAGACATTACCACTAACGGTGCCAGAGAGGTAGTAGTTCGTACCACTAACCAGGCCACCAGTAGTTTGAGCAAGGCCAATCGCCGATGTCGGTAATACGCCGCCAGCACCTTGAATGTCAAGCTGATCTCCCGTTGCACCGGGCTTAAAGTCTGTAATGATATCTAAGCTATTGTCGAAAGTGATGGTCATACCAACGGCAAAAACACCGGTACTACTTACAGCTGTTCGCGCAGTACTCTGCGCGGTTCCCTGGACAAATCTGTTCACATCAGCCCCACCTGTCAGCGTATCGGAACCAGCGCCACCCAATAGGGTATCGGAACCAGTGCCACCGATTAGGGTATCGTTTCCCGAACCACCGTTTAGGCTATCGTTTGCATTGCCACCCAATAGGGTGTCGTTTCCATTGCCACCCAATAGGGTGTCGTTTCCCTCGCCACCGTTTAGGCTATCGTTTCCCTCGCCACCCAATAGGGTGTCGTCACCTTGAACGCCACCCAATAGGGTGTCGTTTCCATTGCCACCGATTAGGGTATCGTTTCCATTGGCACCGTTTAGGCTATCGCCGAAAGCACTGCCTGTAATGTAATAGGGAGCCGTGTTGGAGAGTGGTTCGATCGTAGTTTGACCCTCGATGGACATATTCTCCAAATTTATTGGTGTCGTACCTGCGGCTTTCGTGTACGAAGGACCGTTGGGGTTGATTTTTAGTATATGAGTGCTGGGAGCCGTAGATCTAACAAAGGTATTGGTATTTGCTAACAGGGAAAATTCCTTGGAAAAGCCCCCACCGTAAGCGGAAAGGGTTGCGCTACTAACATCACTGGTCGTTCCGTTGAATAATCTCCAAACCGTATCGCCGTTATCGAAAACGCCAATGGAAGTGAGATTATATGTACCAGTGGCTGTTGTCGACAGAGAAATAGGGGTATTAGCATAGGAGTCCAAGAACTGGGCAACTGTTAATTGCACACCAACCGTGAAACTAACAGGGGTTGTGGAGTCAGCAAAAGATATAGTGATAGTGGACATAGTTTTTTTTTGAGTGGTATGTTTGAACCTGAGGATTTTGACAATATTCTACCCGATTATTACACACCCAGAAAAAAATGCAACCTTTTTCTCTTGGTTTGTTTCCTGAATTGTTGCTAATGGTTAAATTTTTATCAATTTTGGGTTAATTTTCGGCTGGGTGTGACATAAATCACGCCAGAAATTAAAGTTAATGTCACCGATAGCCAAAAGGCAATCTGAGAAATTAAGTTATATTCAGAAGGCAAGGGAGCAATTAAGAGAGCGATGGCGACAATTTGGCTGACTGTTTTGCTTTTTCCCCACCAATTAGCCCCTTTTATGTCACTATTTCCTGTTAAATTCGGATTAATACGCCAACCAGCGATCGCTAATTCCCGAGCGAGAATCAAAAATACTCCCCAAGCAGCAATTAAATCCATTTCAATCAGAGCTAAGAGGGGAGCGAGAACCAGTAATTTATCGACCAAAGGATCGAGAAATTTACCTAATTCGGTGATTTGATTTAATTTTCGCGCTAGATAACCATCGAGCCAATCGGTGCTGGCAGCAATCAGAAAGATAATTAAACTTAACCAGCGATCGATTTCTGTGCCTTGGTGCAACCAGTATAAAATTAATGGCAGTCCCAAGAGTCGCGATAGGGTAATCGAGTTGGGTAGGTTCATTTTTCAGTGATCAGTAAACAGTAAACAGTCAACAGTAATCAGTCAACAGTAATCAGTAAAAAGGCAGCTGCGAGCTTGTCGCTTAATACTATTCACTGAAAACTCACACCTGATCACTGATAACTGATAACTGATAACTGATATTTAGCTGGCTAATTTGAGATCGAAATTACTTTGTTTATTGCCTAATTGTCTGAGCCAACGATAATTATAAGCTAAAGCACCTCGCAGGGTGGGATAAACGGCATAATTAACGCCAAATTCTTGGCAAACTTCCGCTAAGATTGGGGCAATTTTGGGGTAGTGAATATGGCAAATTTGCGGAAAAAGATGGTGAACAACTTGATAATTTAATCCCCCTAAATACCAATTTAAAAAAGCATTTTTAGGAGCAAAATCTACGGTAGTTCGCACTTGAAAGATTGCCCATTCGTCTTCGATTTGGTTAGCTGCCGAGGGTTGAATAAATTCGGCGGGTTCCAAAACGTGAGCTAACATAAATACATGACAGGCAAGCACTCCATAGGTCATAAAAGCAATGAGAAAACCGATCGCTATTTCTAGGGGACTATAACCAACTAAGAGAGGAATGCCAATAAACCAAAAGAGATAAACAAGTTTTCCGCTCAATAAAACGAATAGATCGATCGGTTTAGGATTGGGAATTTTAATCTCGCCAAAACGATGACCAAAGAGAATAGAGCGCACATCGGAGAATGACCAATAGATAGGAATTATAGCGTAGAGAATCGGGATAAATAAATGTTGATAACGATGATACCATTTATGCTCGGCATGGGGAGTCATTCGCACGATACCATCGCCGTGAATTTCCACATCGTACCCTAAAACATTGGTGTAGGTATGATGGAGATAATTATGACGAAAACGCCAGAGATAACTGGAAGTACCGATGATATAATCGTAGCTCATGCCAAGGAGAGAATTAACCCATTTTTTACTAGAATAGCCGCCATGGTTAGCATCATGACCAATGCTAAAACCGATTCCTGCTAATCCTCCCCCTAAAACCATGCAACCGATAATTTTTAGCCACCAGATATCTGGACCAAAAAGCACAAATAGCCAAGCGGCAATTACCCAAGTTAAAATCGTGATCGTCTTCAGGTACATGGCAAAATTATCTCTGGTGGGGATGCCGTTTTCGGTAAAATAAGCATCAACCCGTTTATTCAATTCCTTTCTAAAACCCTGATTTTCGGTAAAAGTTACTCGCATTCCTAATTTTTGTCCTAGAAGTTGATATGACGGCTATTTGTGGCAGCTCAGAGTGAATTTATGAGTCTTGTACTGGTTTGCTAAGGCTGTCTCACTATAACTGATAATTTCTCATCAGTCCCTCATCTATTGTCAGAGAAAGAGGTGCGCTTGGCAAGGCAATCGCTCAATTTGTTTGCTACTCTTGCAGAAAATCCTCGGTTTTTACCTAATCAGATATCAGATACCTGTAGCCGGTGATAGAAATGAGCGTTAGGTACTTTTATACTACTATTAAAGCCATTGAAGGCGATCGAGTTTTCTGGTGCGAAGTGCCACAATTAAGAAAATCGATCGATGCGATCGCTGGAAGCGTGGTCAATGATGAAGCGGTGTATTTTTATCTGTGGCAATGCTTACAGAATGATCCTAATAACCAATTAGTCAAGTCCCATTGGATGGTTTTCTTACAATATCGCTCCTGTATGGTAACTCAAAGGGTCTATCAAAATGTCGGCCATCGGATCGATGCTGATTATGAAACCCTCTTCTACTATTTGCTGAATTTGCTTTCTACGGCAATCACCAACAATCCTCGCAATTTTTACGGTAACTTTCAGGATAACAAGACCAAACCGGGATTTTTTCGCTTAATCTTAGAAAAATGGACAGATAAAAAATTGAGAAATACTCTCTATAATTTTCTGCGAGGAGAGTATAAAACTATTGGCAGGACTAATCTCGGTATAGTCAGTCTTTTTAGTGCGAATAAAATTCAAAAAGTTTTACGAGCATCGGGTATCTTTAACGAGAATCATCTGCTAATATTTAACTGTTTTCGAGAGGTTAAAAAAGCTTCTCTTAGATCATTGGATAAGTGGCAAGAGGAGGATTGGCAACAGGTAATCGATCGCCTACAGCAGTTACAACCGCAAGTTATTCTCACCGTTGAGGAAGTGCAAGCAAAACTCAATCAAATAGGGGAGATAATGCGTAATCATATCGATCCTCCTTACTCTAAATTTGAGCCTACTAATTATGACGATAATAGCAATTACTTTTGGGAAAATATCCCCAGCAAGAAGCCAAGTAACGACTTACTACAACAGCAAGAAATCCAGGAAGATATTAAGAAGTTATTAATCACTCAAGAGGAGGAAGTTAAACAGATTGTATATTATTACTATCATCAAAAGATGACGCAAGCACAGATCGCTAATCGATTGGGAGTTCATTCATCTACTATTAGTCGAGAAATAACCCAATTATGTAAAAAATTTTATCAGCTACTCTGTGCAAGGGAAGGCAAAGATTGTCCTATTTTGTTAAATGAGATTAAATTACAATCTCGGCAAAAACAAGAGATCGATGCTTATCTGGAATATTTTTGTCAGTCCTACTTAACTCAAATCTAATCTGTTAGGAGATACCATGAAAGTCAACCTCGATATTTTGCAACAAATTAACCCGAAATCCCTTTGGCTAACTTTTTCGGAAACAGAGATTAAACAAGCTCGATCGATTCTCGGTCAATACTCTAATCAAACCGCCAAAAATCAGGCTTTGATTAATTACTTGGTGCAAATATGCTTAAGCAATTGGCTGAAAGATAATCTTGATTGTTCCCTTCAAATAATACCTGAAAACCATCAGTATCTTTGGGAGTTTATTAACGGGTTTACTTGGCAAATTCAAGACAAAAAAGTTACTACTATTCCCAGTCAAGCTATTGATATTGAGGGATTGACAATAGAGCAAGAATGGGTTGATATTCCCGATTTAGCGGCAGATTTTTATCTAGGGGTGCAGGTAGATTTAGCAAAAAAATTCCTCAATATCTGGGGTTTTATATCCAGAAAAGATGTTAAAAATCTCGCAGAATACGATCCAATTTACCATCAATATTATTTGGACAGTGAGCAAATTATTGATGATTTAGATATTCTTTGGCAGAGTTGTTTAGAGGGAGAGAGTGAACAAGGAAAACTGGAATCTTTAGAAAATTTATCGCCAGCAACAGCAGAAAAATTAATTAAAAAGTTAGGTCAAGTTTCACCCTATTCTCCGAGATTAGATATTAGTTGTCAGCAGTGGTTAGCTTTGTTGAATAATCAGCAATGGCGAGAAAAACTTTATCAGCAGCGTCTAGAAATAATCCCCACTAAACTTAGTCAATGGTTGCAGGGAATTATTACCGAAAAATGGCAGGAAATCCTCATCACTATCGACAATTATCGTCCAATTAATCCAGGTTTTTTGTTGGCTGCTGAAAAAATCAGCGGCCGAGAATCTCCGACAGATATTCAGCGAGAAATTAGACAACTGTATGCTAGTCAAAAAGAGGTGGAATTTTCGGAACATTTAACCCCACAGGAAGCTTTAGCAAAACTGCAACATCAAACCCAAGATGAAACTATTCGCTGGCAAGCGGCCGAATATCTCTGGAATATCGATCCTCATTATCCTAATGCTGCTATCCGCAAAATGCTCGATGTGGGTAGTCAATTAATGGGTTATAAAATCGCTTTAATGGTGGGAGTTTTATCGACCAGTCACCAGAGAGTTGCTGTCTTAATTCGTGCCTATGCCATGGACAATTTTGCCAAGCTACCCCCCGGTTTATCTTTGCAAATTAGCGATGAAATAGGCCAATTAATCCCCGGTTTAGAAGCAATAGCAAGGGAGAAACCCTTAGATAGCTATCTACAGCTTTATTTTCTAGCTGATGCCGACGATCGCTTTAATGTTAACCTAAGTTTAGGGGACAGTAGCATTACCGAACAGTTTAGGATTTAATAGAGATAGCAGAAAATGTCAAGGGTAAAGACATGAGCAGAGTTGTGATTCTGAAAATTGGTGATGGCAGTTTTGAAACGGGATTTTCCGTCACTCTAGAAATTCGTGACAATCATCTCTTGATAGCACCTTTTGCTGACGGGAAATTAGTCCCTAACCTTGACATTGCTGCCGCTTTGCAAAATTATCGTCGAGCTTATTATCATTGGGTAGCAAGTCAACCCAGTTTAGGAATTACCGTTCCTCATAGTATGATCACCCATGCAGCGGTAGGTGATCCTAGAGACAACCTCAGAAAAGCCACTAAAACTTTAAAAGATAGCTTAAATGAATGGCTAAATTCCAGTGATATGAGTTCGATACAAAATCATATCTTGTTCCATATAGGTACTAAGTCAGAAGTAAGATTTTTTATCCAAACTACCCACTTTTATTTACAACAAATTCCCTGGGAGTGTTGGAATTTTTTACACCAATGGTGTCCTGATGTGGAAATTGCTCTTACTATCCAGAGAAATCCCCCGATAATTAACCTGACTTCTCCGATTAATATTTTAGTAATTTTGGGTAATATTGACATCGAAAACGAGCATAATTCCCTGTGTTTATCCAGTTTGCAAACGGCCATAGGAAACCCAGATAAGGTTTATATACAAATATTAAGTCCCAGTTCAGAAGTTCCTCTTTCAACGATAAATATTCACAATGAGTTGATCAAAAATCCATGGGATATTGTAGTTTATTTAGGTCATAGTCAAACCAGTAGCGACGGTCACGATGGAGTTTTTATCATTGATAATGATACGGCTTTATCTCCCGAACATAATTTAAGAAATTCCCTAGAAATAGCTGTTAAAAAAGGCTTAAAACTTGTTATCTGTAACTCCTGCGATGGGTTAGGTATTGGTCGTCAGTTGGCTAATATCGGAGTACCCCATATTATTGTTATGAAAGAACCCATCGCTGTGCGGGTTGCTTTGAGATTTCTAGAAGTTTTTCTTCCCAATTTTCTTGAACATAAATCCCTACAAGAATCCTTAACAATCGCTCGACAAGAATTAAGATTACATGAATTTGAGAAGGATGCTGCTAGTTCTTCTTTACTGCCTCTTTTGATAGAAAATCCCGAAGAACCACCGTTGATTTTACCTCCAGAAAATATGGGAAAAAATCATGTTCAAGGTTGGCCTTTACGTTTATATAGTCGCTGGAAACAAGCTCTGTTATTTATGTTAAGTATTCTGGTAACTTTATCAGTTTTATATTGGGGAGGAGTATTTTCCGATGATGCCAGTAAATACCCAGAAATTAGCTTAGGTGAAGAAATATTATTAAAGACAAACCGACAAGATAACATTATTGAACGGGGAAGACAAGCTTTTAAAAACCAAGAATATAAACAAGCAATTCGGCTTTTTAAAAAATCCCTTGATCGCTTGCCCAATAATCCAGAGATTCGCATCTATTATAATAACGCTCGTGCGGCCTATCAAGACAGAAATCCCTTAAAAATTGCCACCAGTGTTCCTCTTGGTAATAATCCAGAAATTGCTCAGGAAATTTTACGAGGTATTGCCTTATTCCAAGAGGAGTTAAACAATGAACAGGCCAAAAACCCTGATTTTCACTTTCTACAGGTAGTGGTCGCTAATGATAATAATAGCCCCGTAGATGCCAAAGATCGAGCCGAAAAATTTGTCAAAGATCCGTCAATCATAGCAGTGGTTGGTCATAATGCTTCTGCTGCTAGTGAAGCGGCCAAAGATATCTATGTACAAGGGAAAATTGTTGCCCTATCTCCCACCAGCTTTTCCCCGAAAATCTCCGGTAATGGCTATATATATAAAATGGTTCCCGAGATGGAAACTTTTGCCACAAGCTTAAGTGAATACATCCGCGAACAAACTGACAAGCTAATTATCCAAAACCCCACTAATTTGATTTGTTACGATAATCGCTCTGGGGATAATTATAACTTCGCTAAAAAATATAAAAACATTCTCCTCGGTCAGCGCTTTCAAAAAGTCATTAAAGATGCAGATTTTGACTGCAATATCGAACCAGAAATTAATTTAGATGAACAGGAAATTTATCAAAAAATCGCTCAATATCAAGTAAATATTCTCATGGTTGCTCCCTATGTTAATGATCTGAAAAGAGCCGTCAGTATCTTTAAGCAACGTCCCGCACAACAGTTAAACTTAGTAACTTTAGGTTCACCCACTTTTCAAAGTTATCTCACCCTTGCAGAAGGTGAACAGGGGGTAGAAAATTTAGTTATCACCGTGCCTTGGTATGATCTCAAACAAGATAATTATATCCACAGTTTTTGGCAAAATAAGATCAATGTTTGGCGCACTCCCATGGCCTACGATGCGACCAAAGTTATCCTCACCGCTTTGCAAAAGTTATACCAACAAGGACAAAAATTCGATCGAGAATTCTTAAATCAAGTTTTAAGAAACGATTTTTCTATTGATGAGGGAATGACTGGCAAGGTTAGATTCGATGAAAATGGTGTCCGCAACATGAACAATAATCCTGATGATCGCCGCTACTTGATTCTACAGGTCAAAAATGGTCAATTTGTCCCCCTCGCTCCCATTAAATCTGCCGGTCCACTCTAAACCTTCCTATCCTTGTCAAGACTTTTTACAAAAATTAACCTTACCCACTGCATCAAAGTTAGCCATCACTCCTAATTAACAGGTAACACCTCTAGGAGACAAACGGCATGAAATTGTTCAAAAAATTAACCCCAAAAGCCTTGATTTTTTGGCTGATCGGTGATAAGGCAGGAAATTCTCTCGTTGCGATCTGGAATTGGTTGTGGGGTATTCCTATCGAATCCGGCGGAAAAATTGCCGTAGAATCGGCCAAAGAATCCCTAGAATTGATGCAAAAATCCCTAGCGGAATTGACAGAATCGGTGGCGAAAGTAGTAGCGGCCCAGCAATCGGCTCAAGCACAATACGAGGCAAAAAAACAGGAACACACAAACTACTTGCAACAGGCTGTCACCGCTCAAAAAAAAGGTCTTCAAGAAGCGGCAAGACTGGCTATGGTTAAGGTTCTCTCCCTAGAAAAAATTCTACCCGCTATGAAAGATCGGGTTGATAATGCCGAAAAAGTGGTCATTGCTGCTAAGGAAAAACTTCGCCAAGAGCAGGAAAAAATCGAGCATTATAAGTTAGAAATGAGCAACTTAAAAGCGATTAGTTCCATGAATGAGGCTTTAGGCAAAATAAACGAATTTGATAGTAGTCTCAACCTCAATACCTCCCGCGATCGCTTTGAGGATGCCAATGAAGCGATTAACGACCGTTATCGAAAAGAAAACGTCTATAGTGAATTAAGCGAGAACTATAGCGAGAAATTAGCTCAAGAAATCGATTTCTTAAGCCTTGATGACGAAATTAACCGCCGTTTAGCCGAATTCAATCAGCAAAGTTAAGGAGTAAAGCGATGACAAAGACTGGCAAAAAAGCGAGCTTACCGCCAATTTTCTATGTTTTACTGGGGTTGATCGGTTGGTTTCTTTTTCCCCAAATCTCGGCAATATTTGCCCCAAAAGCCGATAATAATCCCCGCATGAGTTACGGCAATCATCTCCTGATCAAAACTAATTCTAACGCCATCAAAGAATCAGCGATCGCTGCTATTGCTCAAGGTGATCACCAAGAAGCAGAGCAACTCCTGCAAAAATCCCTCGCTCAACATCCCAACGATCCCGAAAGCGTAATTTATCTTAGCAACCTGCAAACTGGCTCAAATCCCTTCAAAATCGCCGTTGTTGTGCCAGCAACAACTAATCCCAACGTCGCTCAGGAAATATTGCGAGGAGTCGCCAGCGCACAAACCCAGATCAATCAACAGGGAGGGATCAACGGCAGAAAACTGATGGTTATCGTGGTTAATGACGATAATCAGCCGCAGATATCGAAAGAGGTAGCTGGTGAATTAGTCAAAAATCCTGATATTATCGCTGTTATCGGTCATAATGCCTCCGATGCCAGTTTAGCCGCCGCTCCCATCTACGAAAAAGGCGGTTTGGTGATGATTTCTCCCACCTCCCTGGCTAATAATCTCTCCGGTGCGGGAAATTATATCTTTCGTCTCGTGGCTTCTAACGGCAAAATTACGGAAACCTTAGCAAATTACATAGTAAATACTGCTAAAGTCCAGAAAATTGCTTTTTGCTACGATTCTCAAGCTCCTGATAATATTTCCTTTAAAGATGAGTTGATGGCTAATGTGGCGAAAAAAGGCGGTCAAATTGTGCCGATAGTCTGTGATCTGAGTGTCCCCAATTTTAAGGCCGATCAAGCTCTTAATCAGGCGATTTCTGGGGGTGCTAACGGTCTATTTGTCGTCGCTCATGTTGATCGTCTCGATCCCGTTTTTGAGGTTATTCGCTCCAATCGTCAGCGTTTGCCTCTGTTTAGTAGTCCCACCCTCTACAATATTCGCACCCTCGAAGATGGCGGCAAAAACGCCCAAGGTTTAACCCTTGCCGCACCCTGGCACCCCTCGGTTAACCAGACTTTTGCCAATCTTATGCAGGAACAGTGGCGCGGTCCAGTTAGTTGGCGCACAGCCACCAGTTTTGACGCTACACGGGTGATTATTGCCGGTTTAAGGGAAAATACCCATCGTCAGGGCCTACAGTCCAGGCTGCGCTCCGGCAATTTTCAACAAACAGGGGCCACCGGAAAAATTAGCTTTGATCCCAATACTGGCGATCGCATTGGTCAACCGGTCTTAATTCAAGTGCAATCAACTCCCTCCGGTGAGCAGTTTGTCCCTTTACCTTGAAAAGTCCCCAGTCCACCAAAGTCGGGAGAGTTGCCAACTCTCCCCCCAGAAAATCTCAAAAATTACAATTATTTCAATGTTCAACCCCGAGCAAGAAATGAATGACTAATATGTTAAAATATGCCTAAGTAGGTAGGTTTTAAAAATTGTCAGATGCCCCCTTAATAAGGGGTCATCTGCACCCCCCTTATTCAGGGGGGCAGGGGGGATCAAAGGCAAAATCTATCTTCAATTAAATTATAACTACTTACTTATGGATATCGTTATTATCGAAGATGAAATTGAAATCGCCCATTTGATTCAGCAAACTTTAGAGCGGGAATCATTTAATTGTCATCTGGCTTATAATGGTAGGGTAGGACTAGAACTATTTTATCAAAAGCAACCAGACTTAGTTATTTTAGATTTAATGTTACCCGAATTAGACGGACTGGAATTGTGTGCTAGAATTCGCCAAAAACCCGGGACAAAAGACCCCTATATCTTAATGTTAACCGCTAGGGGAGAAGAGATTGATCGCATTATCGGCCTATCTACGGGAGCCGATGATTATATGGTCAAACCCTTTAGTCCCCGGGAATTAACCGCTCGCGTAAGAGCCTTATTAAGACGTAGTTTAAGACACGATAGTCAACCCCAACAACTCCATCGCAGCCGTCATTTTCTGATCGACTTAGATCAACATTCTGCTCTTCGTAAATTGGAGGGAATGCCGGAGGAAACCCTCGATTTAACCACCTTAGAATTTAATCTACTCGCTACCTTTGTCAGTTATCCCAATCGCGTCTGGAGTCGCACCCAATTAATCGATAATCTCTGGGGGAATGATTTTTTTGGCGATGAAAGGGTAGTAGATACCCATATCCGACGCTTACGCAAAAAAGTAGAACCCGATCCTGCTAATCCGATCTTTATCAAAACTGTAGTCGGTGTCGGTTATAAATTTGAGGATGACATTATTTAGGGTCTGCTGAAAAAGTTTGTTGGTGGGGTTAGGAGTCGGTCGGCAGTATTCAGGAGATAGGAGATGGCTTTTATTTATTCTCCCCATTTCCCCTCTCCCCACTTCATAATTCATAATTCATAATTCATAATTTCCCCTCCCCACACCCCACACCCCACACCCAACCCCAATAAAAAATTCTCCTTAAGGGCATTTAAGCAGTCTGATGCAATAATCTGAGTAAAACAAGGGTTAGCTCAAAAACCTATTTCGGATGGCATCTGCTTTTTGTGAATCCAACCCTAAAGCAGATGCTTTGGCTTCCGCAGAACTCATAAAAGCCTCTGGGGGAACATTCAGATTTGATAAGTCACCGAGATATTTTTCATATTCGACTTCTTGAGGAGTGAGAGGAGGCGGAGATGGGTTGATAAACTTATTCCAGATAGCCTCTGCTTTTTGCCCATCTAGCTGTAATTCAGAAGCTTTGGAGCGAGCGGCACTGATAAATGCGTCCAGAGGTACTTTGAGATTCCATAGTTGAGCGAGATATTGTTCGTATTTTTCGTAGCCAGAGTCAATCTCAAAACCTAGAACTGGATTAGATGAAGAGGTACTCTCTTGTTGACGTTCAGTTTTAGTAGGCGATTGAGCATCAGAAGAAGGAGAGGGTTTCAATCGATTAGCGGTACTGAATTCACGAATAATATTTCTTTCTCGTAAATATCTGGGATTATCTTCTGCTCCCTGTCTGCGAAAATCAGACAACCGTTTTTGAAGATATGATTCTAATTTTTCTTGGATTTGCTGCTTTTGGGCTGGTGTTTCCGCTGTATAGATTAATTCATCAAGTTGGCGTTTTAATTCCTCTTTATCATTGCGACAATCAGGAAGTTGTAAAACCTGAACTGCATCTTCCCAATTAGCAGCCAGGGTCACTTTTTCTTGTTCTCCGTGAACTTCTATTGTGTAACGAATAACACGCTGATTGTTACTCTGGTTAATCTCATCGAGCAAAATTTCTAAAGCTCGATAAATTACTACTAATTCTTCTATTTGAGAGTCGGGGGGGATAAAGTCCCAAAAAACGAGATCCTTTTGAATATGAACCGAAGGAGGAAGATCAGCCCTTTGCCCTCGTAGTCTTTTTCGTTCGGCTTCAATACGTTGCCCTCGCCAGAGTTGATATGACTCGCGCATTTTATCCATTCCTTGAATACACCGCAGGGAAAATCCTCCCACTTCATGAATGGCTAAAATTTTGTGGCGTTCTTTTTCTGTCAGGGGTGCGATCGCTTGCTGCTCATTAAAATATATCCTTAAAATATCAGCTTGTTTTCTTGCTCCTGGCTCTTGGGGATTATCACCTCCTAGCAAACCAGCTTTTGCAAAATCAATATAGTCAAATCCAGAGTTTTGAGGAATATTTTGGTCTAATCTTACTAGAGGTTTCGATTGTTCAAACAACTCCTGAATCTTAGCTTTCTGCTCTAATTCGTCGGGATAATCTTGCATAAAGCAAGTACAAGCATCCATATTTTGGACAAGCCTTGTATTATTCCCAGCATTTTTGATAGTAGTCTGCGTCTGCTGATAAACAATTTGAGCAAAATCAGGATATTGAATGTCTTTAATTTTCTCAATATCAAAAAGACGGAAATAAGCGTTAGCAGGTCTATCTTCTACCCATAAAGAACTGCTGTTTGCCAGAACTATTTCTGTCAATCTTTCGCACAATACATTTAAACCGTTTTGCGCCGCAACCTTGAGGTTTATCTCGTTTGTATTGACTACGTTAGCGAGAAAATCTTCGTACCATTCGTTGAGTTCCTGACGTTTAAACAATTTAATTCCAACAATTTCTAAAGCATCTGCTTGGTTCATAAAATTTTTAGCTTGAGTGTCAGATTCAATTTTTAACCGTTCGATCCGAGTTTGCCATTTATTAAACTGTCTTTCGAGTTGATTAATATATTCTTTCATGCGACGGAGAACTTCAACTGCTAAAATTCTTGATTTTCTTTCCAAGAAAGCATTTAAATTCTGTCCTAAGTATTTTAAAATATCGTCACATTCTTTATTCATTTGCGATTCTTTTTGCAATCCCCAACGATCTCTCAATTCGTTCATTCGAGATAAACTAGCCTCATACTGCTTACGAGCCTCTTCCTCGATGACTAGCCAATTCTTCTCTGCTTCTTTGGAAAGTCTTTCAATATCAGCATCAAAGCTGCGCTTAATTTCCTCAATTTTTAGCTGAACAAATTTGGGTCCTAAATTACGATCTGCTAAGTTGGCGTATATTTGTTCTCGAAGTTCAGTTTCGGCTTTTTTAATTACCATTGCTTGATTATCATACATCACGCGCAAGTAATCACCATGAGTCCTTTTGTCTGGTGATGAATCATCAAAATGGCGCTTGTAATCCTCAACTTGAGGACGGAGATATTGATCAATAAAGTTAACAATCTTACCTTTTTCCTTAGAAAAGAAACCAACAATTCCTTCCTGGGAACATTGCAATTGGTTATTAGTAATGATGTCTTGACGTAATTGACTTAGCCAAGTTTGTACAACTGCTTGATAAGGGAAAGATTGATCTTTAGCGCGTAAAATTGCTTTACGAAGTTCATCTCTTAAAAGATTAATTTCTCGCAATTGCGAAGTAATCACTGTTTCAGGTTGTGCTGACAATTTAATTTCAGAATTTTGCCACCACTTGTATAAATCAGTTGCTAGTCGAGAAGCTAGATAGGAGCGAATATGATGAATAGGAACTTCAATGCTGGCTAAACCAAAACTCATGAAATTACGAGGATAGCTACGTCCAATTGGAGGTTTATCGTTGCTCCCCGAAGCTGCTCGTTTGATATTATCTCGAATTGAGCGTTTATAAGGTGAAAAATCTGAAACTAAATCTAAAAAGATGTTTTGAGCCATCACTTCTCTGACTTGATCTAAGCTCAGATTCACGCCAGATCCATTAGTTGAACCTATCAGATAAGTATAATCATAGGGAGCTTGATCGTTTTCAATACGAGAACCTTCATTTCGTGCGTAACGAACACTAAATCTGGTTTTTGGATCGTCGCCTCGATCAGAAAAATAGTTTAATTCTGCTAAAGCAGCATAACCGTTACACTGAACTTTGTCATTAGAATTGACATTACTAAAAGCATCAGGAGTGCAAATAATTGCTGTCAGATCTCCTTTTTCTCCTTGTTCTTTTTCTTTTCTACCAAATAACCAGTTTTGCAGAGAATATCCCAGATCGATTAACATTCCACTGCCTGTTCCTCCAGCAATTGAACAAGCTACAAAAACATTTAGTTCAGACTTAACTTTTAATTGATAGTTTTCTTGCATGAATGATATATGTTCACTTTTGCGAATCTCTTTTTTTAGTCTTTGACAAGCGGCTCCAATCTTGTCACGATTAAAAAAGAAGGAAAAGCGCCCACAAGCTCGAATCTGCCCAGCACCTTCTTGCGAGGCTAATAACTGGGGATTACTTATGAGTTCAGGAGGCAGCCACTCATGATACCAGTCCCATCCACTGGGATCTTGGACAATTTTTTGAACTTCTGGAAGCGTAACTTTTGAATAGTATTTTTCTCCTTCTTCTAAAGGAGGACCAATCATCAGAGGATTTGAAGGTTTATAACCCGAATCAGTATCAATATATAAAAATTCAACAATGGGAAAATTTTTTAAACTGCCATAGGATTCAGTAATTAAACGACGAACTCGCAAAATTACTTCTAATCCGGTTCCCCCTACTCCAATAACTAAAGTAGGAACAATATCTTTTCTATCTGTTTGGGTAACGCTATACATAATGTTCTCCGTCATTAATAAAAGTTGGTAACTCTAACATTCACTCCAGAAAGGAAAGCCTATCCTCAAAAGGATAAAAACTGTCCAAAATAGGGCATTGCATAAGGCAATTCTTCCCGTCCAATCAAAAGGCATTTTTCTATAGTTTTGCAGAAATCGATCTATAGGTAGTACCAACATCCACATCAAGGAAATGAAAGCTGCTCCTAGAAAAAAATTGACTTGCTTGGAATTAGAACTAAATTTTTTACGAAAATCTTCGCTGACTAACTTTTGGATATTAGAAACGTTAGCGAGTAAAGCAATACCGCCAGTTTTTGAGGAAATATCTGCTAAATTGGTGGGAATGTTTTGCCCTATAATCAGAAAATTAAGCCGAACATCATTATTGACAGTTTGAGAAATCAAGTTTTCCTCCAATTCAGTCTGACCGTCGGTAATAATTAACATTTCTTTGCATCTTCCAACTTGGAGTTTGAGCGATTCTAGTCCTTTTTCTACAGCTATATTTAAGTTCGTTCCACCTCCAATCAGAGAAGCTATACTAGGTTGCACGACTCGATCTAAAGACTGCTCGATTTCTCTGGGGTTATTAGAGAAGTTTTGGGTAATAGGAATTACTTGATCGGCAAACCCATACAAAGATAGCAGAATAGGGTTTTCTGCTCTAGCATTTTGGCGAGCGTACTCTTTAACCGCTTCGATTTCTGCAGCCATAATTGTTCCTGTTCCTCGAAAAATATTCGTTGATTGATAGGTGCTTGAACTCAGATCGAGCATTATTTGTACTGATACACTTGGAGGAAACCATTTAAGAGAGCTAGTTAATAAAGCAAGAATCAGAAACAATCCTGTCAAAATGGCTGGGATTTGAAAATAGGGATAACGCCAAACAGGTTGAGGAGTGTGTAAAATCATTTGTTATTGAATTAATTGAAATCCGTAATCAACATATTGAATTAATTGAAATCCGTAATCAACATTTGGAGGACGATTAGGAGCCCCTTTGGTGACTTTGACCAACATTGATTCTTCTTGTCGTTCTCCTTGAGCATTAAATTGAAGCTGCTGTCCAGAGGTTTCTGAAGCTGGTAGATTAGTTGCTTTTAAGTCTTGTAAGACACTAGCGCGAGTCGGATTTTCAGACAAGGCTTTAAGCAGTGCGATAGTCGCATCAAAACTACTTGCTGTTCGCCAGTTAATAGCTCCACCCCAACGCTGATATGCAGCTTGGGCATAGGGTTGATTATTGGCAACCCAAGGAACCGCTATGATTAGACCCTCTATAGCATTTCCCCCACTTGTGAGGATATCAGAACCATACAGTGAATTTCCTCCCAAAAGCTGAAACTTCGTTCCAGAGACTTGAGCATTAGCTTGGGCCAGAGAAATAGCATTGGAAATGTTACTAGGGTCTGGAAACAAGATGATCGCAGTGACTTGATTGCGAAGGGATTGTATTTCTTGCTTAACATCTAAATCTTGTCGAGTTAGATCGATCGCCGTGTAGACTTCACCTCCTAATTGCTTAAAGGCTTTTTCAAAAACCTCAAATAAGTTCTTGCTAAATGGGCTATTGGGATCGTAGAAAACTGCTATCTTTTGAACCGACAGTTTATTTTTAGCGTACTCTGCTAGTATTTTTACGCTCTCTCCGTCTGAAGGCACCGTTCTCAAGAAAACATTACCCGATAGATAATCACTGGTACTGGTTGGTGAAATCATGGCTAGTCCTACCTTTTCGTATTCAGGAAGGGATGCTTGACTTGCTTTGCTAGAGTTATGCCCAATCACTCCTAAGACATTCGGGTTATTAGCCAGATTTTGAGCAATCATTTGCGCTCTTGCCGGTTCATTACCATCATTAGCGATCATTATCTCGACTAAACGCCCCCCTGCTCCTCCTGCGTCGTTAAAGCGAGTTTGAGCATCAGCCATTCCGCGTAACATATCTTGGGCAATATTCAATCGATTATCGATAGGAACGACAGTTGCCACAACTAAAGGAGAGCCTTTAAGACGTGCTTTGGCATTGTTGAGGTAAATTTGTACTTCTGGATCGTTGCGATTTCCTAAAACTGCTTTCTCGAACTGAGTAACTGCCTCAGCAAAATTCCCTGCTATAAATGCTTCTACGCCTCGATCTCGAAAGGGATTGGCTTGTGTTCTATTTAAGGTGCGCTCACCAGCACTGATCCAAGTGGGGTCAAAGGTAGTTGGAGTAGGGGAATAAGGAGTGCCAGGAGTCGAAGGTGAAATGGTAGGGGTAGGGGTAGGAGTAACGGCAGATTCCGAACCACCAAAAATTTTATCTTTTAAAAGAAAACCCACACCCAACGCGGCTAACAATAATGCTGCCGCTATGATAGGTTTGACTGGTAGTTTAGGAGGTTGCTTTCGCTGGGGTAAAGTTGCTTTTCCGTCTTGCCCACGAACCATTGGACATCCAGGGAAAGAGCAGGTATCTCCCCAATTCTCGATTTCATCGTGTGTTTTACCTGAATGTCCTGTACAAGTCCAAGATTGTGGAGAAGTATTTGTCATGACGAAGTTGCTACCCCCTGATCTCAAGGTGATTAGTTTGGCAACATTGCTTGGTAGTGTATGTAATTCTGTTAAAGTGGGCAAGGTAAAATCAGAAAAAAGACCTGAAGACCTTGCTAAGACCACGGTTAAGCCTCGTCCTGCCCAACCCACGATTCAACTTCATCTGTACACATACTGCTACCGTAATTGTACAGGAGAGCATCCCATAATTACAATAAGCAGAAGTGCTTAGAACGCTTAGAACTAACGGTTCGCTCATTTTCTACCGATAGTGTTCTTTAGGTGATTTCTGAGAAGGAAGGTACCGCTCCGTGACATATGTTTGTCTTCTGAGAAACGAACTCAGATTGGCGATACATTTATTCTAGACAAAGAGGTGCAACAGGTTCCCACCCATCTTAGCGGTTTTTAGCCTCTTCAAATGATCTTTTTTCTAAAGCTGAATATGGCTGTAACTTTTATTCAATCAGGCATCGGAAATTCCGATTTATGCAAGAGGTCTAATGACAGGGAAGAAAGACACGGTATTGAATTTCCTCTCCTTGCTGCCTTCCAGTGGTTTAGCTTGTAACAAAAATGTCTCCCTATGTCCTATCCCCAATAAAAAATTCCCCCTAAAGGCATTTAAGCAGTCTTTAACCCTTATGTGCTAAAATTTTTGAAGATTTTGCCATTCATTTAGGTTCAATCAGGGATCACAGCCTTTTTAGGGAAATTTTATGACAAGTAACTACGGCGCGGAACAGATACAAGTTCTCGAAGGGTTAGAACCAGTCAGGAAGCGGCCGGGGATGTATATCGGTACGACCGGGCCGCGGGGACTACATCATTTAGTCTATGAAGTGGTGGACAACTCGATCGATGAGGCCCTAGCGGGTTACTGTACTCATATCGAAGTGGATATCAAGGCCGATGGTTCCGTCAGCGTCACCGACGATGGCCGGGGTATTCCCACCGATGTCCACCCCACCACGGGTAAATCTGCCCTCGAAACCGTTCTCACTATACTTCATGCCGGCGGTAAATTTGGCAGTGGTGGCTATAAAGTGTCGGGAGGGTTACACGGAGTCGGGATTTCCGTCGTTAATGCCCTTTCTGCATGGGTTGATGTGACAGTCTGGCGCGATCATAAAGTACATACCCAACGCTACGAAAGAGGTATCCCCGTCACAGAATTGGTCAGCAGTCCCAGTCAAGAAGAAAAAACGGGAACTAGGGTTAATTTCCTGCCAGACACCGAAATTTTTAGCCAAGGCATCGAATTTGATTACAGTACCCTCTCCGGACGTTTACGAGAACTAGCCTACTTAAATGCCGGTGTTAAAATCACCTTTAGCGATTACCGTCCCGAAGAACCCCACATCGAAACCTATTGTTATGAGGGGGGTATTAAAGAATACGTCGCCTATATGTGTCGGGAAAAAGAAACCCTGCACAAAGATATTATCTATGTATCGGGGGAAAAGAACGGAATTAATATCGAAGTGGCGTTTCAGTGGTGTATAGATGCCTATAGCGACAATATTCTCGGTTTTGCTAATAATATCCGCACCATTGACGGGGGAACCCATCTAGAAGGATTAAAAGCAGTTCTGACTCGTACTTTAAATAATGTCGCTCGTAAACGCAATAAAATTAAAGAAAACGAGCCTAATCTAGCGGGGGAAAACGTCCGCGAGGGGTTAACCGCCGTTATTTCCGTAAAAGTCCCCGAACCGGAATTCGAGGGACAAACCAAGACCAAATTAGGTAACACTGAAGTCCGGGGTATTGTTGATTCCCTGGTGGGGGAAACTCTCAACGAATACTTAGAACAAAATCCCCAAGTAGCCGACACGATTATCGAAAAAGCAGTACAAGCGTACAAGGCGGCGGAAGCGGCCCGACGGGCGCGGGACTTAGTACGACGGAAATCGGTCTTGGAATCCTCACCTTTACCGGGTAAATTGGCTGATTGTAGCGAAAGAGACCCAGAAAGGTCAGAAATTTACATCGTTGAAGGTGACAGCGCCGGTGGAAGTGCCAAACAAGGGCGCGATCGTCGTTTTCAAGCGATTCTACCTCTGCGGGGAAAAATCCTCAATATCGAAAAAACCGATGATGCCAAAATCTACAAAAATACGGAAATTCAATCCTTAATTACAGCCCTCGGTTTAGGGATTAAAGGAGAAGATTTCGACCCCTCACAATTGCGCTATCATCGCATTGTTTTAATGACTGATGCTGATGTGGATGGCGCACACATCCGAACTTTGTTGTTAACTTTCTTCTATCGTTATCAGAAGAATTTAATTGACCAAGGTTATGTATATATCGCCTGTCCTCCTCTCTATAAATTGGAACGCGGTAAAAATCATTCCTACTGCTATAGCGATCGAGAATTACAGCAAAAGATAGCGGAATTTCCCTCTAATGCTAACTACACAATCCAACGTTTTAAAGGGTTAGGGGAAATGATGCCCCAACAACTTTGGGATACTACCATGAATCCCGAAACTCGCACTTTAAAACGGGTGGAAATCGAAGATGCGGCCAAAGCTGAGGAATTATTTACCATTCTTATGGGCGATCGAGTTGCCCCCCGGCGAGAATTTATCGAAACCCACGGATCACGTTTAAATCTTACGGATTTGGACATTTAAACAGTAACTTGAGGCTGTGTTAGTCTAAGCTAATACAGCCCCCGATAAAATCCCCAAATCCAGTTACTAATCGGAGGGTTAGGGATTCAAGGAAACTGGGGTGCATTCCACGACTTCATCGAAAAAATCAGCCGGCAGCGGTGGATTATCGGGGTCTTCTAGGGCGTTTTTGGCAATTTCCGCCTCGCTCATCCCTTTAACTTTCTTCCAGTCTGTTTTGCCTTTCAACTTCGCCCACTGTTCGCGGGTGACTCTGGTAATATGTTCTTCGTTCACGGTTGTTAGCCCTCCTAGCACTAATTATTCGACGAACCGAGCCACGCCAGGTATAAACCACCACCAAAACGATATTATCGATTGTACCCACTAGAATCACTCGAATTTCGCCGTAATTCTGACGGTTATCCACGCGCTCGATTATCGGCCCGCTAAAAATCGCTTCCAGGTCGGCGAAATCTATGCCGTGTTTTTCTATATTAGCCTGACGCTTATCGAAAATTTGGGTTAAAACCCCGTCGTTTTACGACGGCGTTTCCTGATCTTTGATATAAGACTTAAGAACTTCCAGTGGCGCACCTCTCAGTTATCAGTTATCAGTTATCAGTTATCAGTTATCAGTGGGTAAGTTATCAGTTATCAGATGTGAGTTTTTAAGTGTGCAGTATTAAATAAGTAGTCGTGCAAAATTAATTTCCTAGTGAAGATAGGCAAGAGGCAAGAGACAAGAGGCAAGAGACAAGAGGCAAGAGGTGGTTAGATATGTGTAATTAATTTTGCTTAGGTACTTAGGGTTTGCTGAAAAAGTTTTTCCTAGGGGCAGGGTGTAGGGTGTGGGGTGTGGGGTGTGGGGTTTTACCGATTTTGAGGGGGTCAATTACCTAATTTTCAGGGAAAAAGTCCCTGAATTTCCCCCTGATCACTCCCAT
>NZ_JAPZSZ010000092.1:0-10608 GCF_027532095.1 Microcystis sp. LE19-195.1E | reverse complement strand
CAAAGCTGAAGCAACCGGATTCGGTTGATTGAGAAAATCTCGCCAATTTAATCGATTTAACTGCACTACTTGATAGTTAAATTCTAAGACCTTAAAATCGGGAAAATCGACTACATATTGACTAATCGCTGCTCTTTTTGGGCCTTGAATAAGAAAAAATTACAATCGGATAAATCGGTAAGACAAATTTCTCATGAAAGCGAGCAAAATAAGTAAACATTCGCCGGTTAAACCACTTGCGGGAACTTTCCTGCGCCTCCACATGAATCAGGAAAAAAGATTCTTTTCCGCGAAACTTAACCTGTGCGACTAAATCGCTTTCATACCTTTCTCCTTCTGTGACATCGGTAAATACTTCTTTGTCTAAAAAAGTAATCGAGTCCCTATCTAAATAATCCATCAATTGAGGAAAAAATAACTCAATAAATTCGACAAAAAAGGTGGAGATTAACTCCTTAAATAAGCGATCATGGTCAATATTATTAGTCATGTAATATCATCTTAACTAATCTGAGTGATGAATGACTACTCTTCTCTATTGTATTCTGAAAAGTCGGTTGTGGCAACAGATTGTTATGACCTCATCCCTTTAACCTACGAGGAGAGGGGGATGCTTCCCGCAAAAAAACCCGCAGAAAACGGGTTTATCGAAGAAACCCGTTTTCTATTTCCAGGGTTCATCATAATTGATTGTAGGGCTAATTCATGAATTAGCCCTACAGCTATTACCTAGCTATATTCCACTGCTAAATCGAGCGACTCTTGTTCCCCACTTAAGCCCGCCATAAAAGGCCCTATTCGTTGATTAAACACTATTATAGGAAAGATGCAATGCAATCCTTGCTATCAAAGTAATTTCAGTTCCAGGCTGATTCGGAGCATCTTTCAATTTGACAAGGCCGAAAAATCCCCTATCCCCCAATAACTAAAGGAAAGATAAAGTTATCGATCGCCCTCCGGAGCCAGTGTCAGAATAAAAGCAGGGAGATGACCAAGGAAAACCGACAACTCTCCATCTTTTTCCCGTCATCGCCCCTAAAATTTATTTGGTTCAGATTTATGCAAACTGCCAATCCTCGTCAAACGGAGAAAAAAGAGCATCCCAGTGGCGATAAACGCTTCAAAGTCCTCGACATTACCATGAAGCGGGCAGGATATAATCAATCAGCCCTGATTGAAGTCCTGCACAAAGCCCAAGAAGCCTTTGGATTCCTAGAAGAAGATGTTCTCCTCTACGTTGCCCGGGCGCTAAAACTGCCCCTCAGTCGCGTCTATGGGGTAGCAACCTTCTACCATCTCTTTTCCCTGAAACCGGCGGGAAAACACACCTGTATCATCTGTATGGGGACTGCTTGTTATGTCAAAGGCAGCGGCAAAATCCTCGAAGACATCGAAAACGCCTTTGATGTCAAAGTGGGAGAAACCACCGCCGATGGAGAAATTTCCCTAGTGTCGGCCCGTTGTATCGGGGCCTGTGGGATTGCGCCGGCCGTGGTCTTCGATGGAGTCGTGGCCCCTAAACAAGATTCGGAAACTGTCTTAGCGAAACTACAGAGTTTCTCCCAGTAATTTTTCACTCTAGTGGATTGAGAAGAATATGGACTTACAAGAATTATTGGCAGTGGCCGAGAAAGAAAAAACTAGACAAAAAAGCATCCGGGTGCATTGTTGCACTTCCACCGGTTGCCAAGCTGCTAACTCCCTCCAAATCAAAAAAAACCTCGCCACTGCCGTCAAAGAGGCACACCTAGAGGATACAGTCGAAGTGGTCGGGGTCGGTTGTATGGGTTTTTGTGGTCGCGGTCCGTTGGTGGAAGTGGATCCCCAGGATCTCCTATACGAAGAAGTCACCCCGGAAAGTGCGGCCAGCATTATTGCGGCCTTAAACGGCGGCAAAACCGAGGTGCAATTAGGGGACTCAAAACATCCCTTTTTCTCCCATCAAGTCAAAATTGTCCGGGAAAATAGCGGTAAAATCGATCCCGATCGCATTGAGGAATATATCGCCGTCGGGGGTTATCAATCTCTCTACAAGGCCCTCTACGAGATGACCCCGGCCCAGGTGGTGGAGGAAATCACCAAAAGCGGTTTGCGCGGCCGGGGTGGTGCCGGTTATCCCACCGGTTTAAAATGGGCGACGGTGGCTAAACAACCGGGTAAACAAAAATACGTTATCTGTAATGCTGATGAAGGCGACCCCGGGGCGTTTATGGACCGTAGTGTTTTGGAAAGTGACCCCCATTTAGTCCTGGAAGGAATGGCGATCGCTGCCTATGCTGTGGGGGCCGACCATGGTTATATCTATGTTAGAGCCGAATATCCTCTGGCGATCGATCGTCTGCAAAAAGCGATTAATCAGGCCAAAAAATTTGGTTTAATGGGTTCCCAAGTATTCGAGTCCACTTTCGATTTTAAGGTGGATATCCGCATCGGGGCGGGAGCTTTTGTCTGTGGAGAGGAAACCGCTCTCATCCATTCCATTGAAGGCGGCCGCGGCACTCCTCGCACCCGTCCCCCCTATCCGGCCCAATCGGGTCTCGATGGTTGTCCCACCCTGATTAATAACGTCGAGTCCTACGCTAATATCGCCGCTATTATCCGCGAGGGAGCCGCTTGGTACGCCAATATCGGTACTGCCAGCAGTAAAGGCACAAAAATCTTCGCTTTGACGGGAAAAATCCGCAATAATGGGCTGATTGAAGTGCCGATGGGCATTACTCTCCGGGAAATTGTCGAGGAGATGGGGGGTGGTGTTCCCGATGGTCAAGTGAAAGCGGTACAAACCGGCGGCCCCTCTGGGGGTTGTATTCCCGCTAATTTACTCGATACTCCCGTGGATTACGAATCCTTAGCCAAACTCGGTTCGATGATGGGATCTGGGGGGATGGTGGTTATGGATGATACTACCAGTATGGTGGAAGTGGCGAAATTCTATATGGAGTTCTGTCGCGAGGAGTCCTGTGGTAAATGTATCCCCTGTCGCACGGGAACAGTACAAATGTTTGAATTATTGGCCAAAATTATCGCTCGAAAGGCCGATATTCACGACCTCGAAAACCTAGAACATCTCTGTCAAATGGTCAAAGAAACCAGTCTTTGTGGTCTTGGCCAAAGCGCCCCCAATCCGATTTTAAGTACCCTAAAGTATTTTAAGGAGGAATATCTGGCTCTGTTACAGGAAATCAAGCACCCCGTCTCTGTTTGAGATTGACATCCTCACCGCCGTGGCCGGACGGTGATGACCGGCAGATCAAACAAACTTAATTGAACGATCTTCGGTTGGGTTGACGCTTCACGGGATGCTGCTTCTTTAACAGAAGTCTTACACTTTCCTCTGCGTCCGTTTTTTGAGGTCTCCGATTGCCCACCGGCGACCTTGATATTAATTGCGGCGTTCACGTCTCGATCATGGAAAGTCCCACAGAAAAGACATTCCCACTCACGGATATTTAACGCTTTTTTCCCGCCGATATTCCCACAACAGAAACATCGCTGAGACGTTGGCTCCCATCGGGAAATTATCCGAAAATCACGCCCATATTTGTCAGATTTTGCCGATAGCATATCTCGAAAAGAACGCCATCCTAAATCTGATATAGCACGGGACAACTTGCGATTTTTAACCATTCCCGATGTGTTTAAATCCTCTAAAATTATCGTTTGATTTTCACGAACAATTCGAGTGGATAGTTTCTGCAAAAAATCAGTGCGAGTGTCTTTAATCTTTGCGTGGATTTTAGCTACTCGTTTCCTAGCTTTTTCCCGTCGGTTACTTCCTTTTTGCTTTCTAGAAAGGTTTTTCTGTGCTTTTCTTAGTCGTTTTAATCGTTTTTTTAACGGTTTCGGTGCGTCTATCTTTTCTCCTGTTGAGAGGGTAGCAAAGGTAGCAATCCCTAGATCAATTCCCACTGACTCCCCATTATTGGGAAGTATTTCGGACTGAATCTCGACGACAAAACTAAGAAAGTATCGATCTGATGCGTCTTTGATCACGGTGACGCTAGAAGGTTTAGAAGGTAATGGGCGACTCCAAACTATTCTTAAATCACCGATTTTCGCTAAAGTAACGCAGTGTTGGTTAACGGTAAAACCATTATCGGTAAATCTTGCTAATTGTTTAGATTTACGCTTCTTAAATTTAGGAGGTTTGACTTTCTTTCCTTTTCTTTCTCCCTTGCAAGATGCAAAAAAGTTAGAATAGGCTGTCTCTAAGTCTCTCAAAGACTGCTGTAAAGGGATAGAAGAAACCTCGGTTAACCACTGTTTTTCTTCTGTTTTCTTGACTTGAGTTAGTCTTTTAGATAACTCAGTATATTTTGGCTTTTTCTCCCCTTGTCGATAGAGTTCTTGACAGTAGGCTAAGGTATCGTTCCAGACAACGCGCACACACCCGAACAACTGAGACAAAAGCCTCTTTTGTTGGTCTGTTGGGTAAATACGGTATTGATACCTTGCTTTCATTGGGTTAAGATATGTGTGTCTGTATTTATTTTAACTAGGTCTGTTAATAATGTCAAGTCGGTTGCGAAAAGAAAGAAACTCTGTTTCCGATTTAAAGATACACTTGGTCTGTGTGACAAAATACAGAAGAAAGGTTTTTACTGGTAAAAGTCTGACTTTGGTTGAAAAGTCTTTTAAAAGTCTGACTTTGGTTGAAAAATCTTTTAGAGAAGTTGCGGAAAAGATGAATTTTCAGATATTGGAATTTAATGGGGAGTCTGATCATGTACACGCATTGATTGAATACCCACCGAAACTATCTATTTCCGTGATGGTCAACTCTTTAAAGGGAGCCTCTAGTCGTAGGTATGGACAAGCTGGTTATCCTAAGCCATACGGGAAAGACGCTCTTTGGTCGCCCAGTTATTTTGTATCTTCTGTAGGAGGTGCGCCACTGGAAGTTCTTAAGTGCTACATCAAAAATCAGGAAAAGCCGTCGTAAAACGACGGGGTTTTAACCCAAATTTTCGATAACTCGATCGAGGCCTAACAATCTTCGGCCTCGATCAATTTTTTCGGTTACGCGAAGTCTGATGGGCTGCCGGGTTATCTTGAAGAGAGTTAGCAGTAGTCTCAGGAGACAATAGATTATGACTTGGCGCGGCTCAACCGATACAAAAGATCGCATTTTTGCAGCTTTAGTATATCTTTTACCCTTATATTCCGCTTTTGCCTTCGGTATCTTTATCTTTCAGCAAATTCCTTTTTTAGGAGCGGCCTTAGCAATAGCCTTATATCCCTTAGCTTTTCTCTATAGTTCTCTGGGAAGCTTTGGCAGTTTAATTATCTTTTTCGTCCTCTTTTTCGCCGTGGTACGCAATCCCCGCATCAGTCATTTTATCCGCTTTAACACCATGCAGGCGATTTTAATCGAGATTTTGGTGTATTTATTGGGATTGGTCTTAGGTTTCGTCGCTAGGGGTTTAGGGGCGAATTTAGTGGTAGAAACTCTTTTTAACGTCGTCTTTTTGGGAGCATTTGCCGCCTGTGTTTACAGCATTATACAGTCGGTTATCGGCAAATACGCCGATATTCCCACAATTTCCGAGGCGGCCTATTCTCAAGTGGGAGGTTAGGTTAGGCTGGCTGAATGAATCTAAAAACCTTGTTGGGTAAGACTTTTAGACTTTTTGGCAATCAAAAAGTACCAGATATGGGAGTGATCGGGGGGAAAATCCCTGGACTTTTTCTCTGAAAATTAGGTAATTGACCTCCTCAAAATCGGGAAAACCCTACACCCTACACCCCACACCCCACACCCTCTCCCCACAAAAAACTTTTTCAGCAGACCCTAATTAAGCTTGAGTTTGTCCCCTTTTTCGGCTACAGTCTCTCCAGAATCAATGCGTTCGCTGCCAGGCCACATCTATGAGTCCATTTAAACAGACCCTACGGGAACTCAACGCTCAGAAGGGGAAAATAGCCGCTTCTGTGGGCAGAAAAACGCCTAAACGAGTTAATCGTTGGTTTAAATGGCTTTCTCCCGGTCTTTTTGTCAAACGCTGGCTTTTAATCAGTTTAAGCGGCGTTTTTCTCACCTCCTTCGGTTTGGCTATTTGGGTAAAATTAACCCCGGTTAATCGCTTTTTAGAGTTTGTTTCCCAAGCATTAGAAATGATCGCCCGTTTAGTCCCCAATTCTGTTTCCGGGCCGCTGGCGGTTTTGCTGGGTGTCTTTTTGTTATTCTGGGGTCAGAGTCGCACCGTCGAAACGATTACAGAAGCACTACAACCGGACGCATCGGAGGAATTAGTTGATCTCCTACGCACCCATCGTCGTCTCCATCGCGGCCCGAAAATTGTGGCCATCGGTGGCGGTACGGGTTTATCGACGCTTTTACGCGGTTTAAAACAGTATAGTTCTAATATCACCGCTATTGTCACCGTAGCTGATGATGGCGGTTCTTCGGGCCGATTACGTCGGGAAATGGGCATTTTACCCCCGGGGGATATTCGCAATTGTATCGCCGCTTTAGCCGATGAGGAAAAGTTATTAACGGAATTGTTTCAATATCGCTTTCATGCCGGGGATGGTTTATCGGGCCACAGTTTTGGTAATTTATTTATCAGCGCTATGACCGAGATTACCGGCGATCTGGAACAGGCGATCGATGCTAGTGCCAAAGTTTTGGCCATTCGCGGTAAAGTGCTACCTGCTACCCTTACCGATGTTAGTCTCTGGGCTAAGTTAGCCGATGGGCGCATTATTGAGGGAGAATCGAAGATAACCGAAGCTATGGGGCAAATTCGTCAGATTGGCTGTCATCCTGCCGATCCGGTCGCTTTACCGGCTGCTTTAGCGGCAATCAAGGAGGCAGATTATATTATTATCGGGCCGGGTAGTCTTTATACCAGTATTATCCCTAATTTGTTGGTTCCCGCAATTCGTCAGGCCCTAGCACAGGTGACAGTCCCCCGTGTCTATGTTTGTAATATTATGACCCAGCCGGGGGAAACGGATAATTATTCGGTGGCTGATCATATTCGGGCGATCGAAAAAGTCTGCGAGGAACGCGTCTTTGATGCAGTTTTAGCCCAAAGAACTGCACCATCGCCCCAATCTCTGCAATTATACGCCCAAGAGCATAGTCATCCTGTGTTTTTAGACCGCGAGGAGGTGGGAAAAATGGGTTATCGCATTGTTTTAGCGAATGTAATGGCAGAAGATGAAGTTACTGCCAAAGTTAGTCATGATCCCCAACGTTTAGCGCGAGTTTTATGGCGCTGGTATGCTAAAAAGTGAATAGCGAGATGACTAAATGTTTTTATCTAGCTTTGTCAAGTTATAAAATCATATTTTTGGCTTTAATTTGCCGACATTAGCCAAATTTGCTGATTAAAGCCCTAGGAAAAAATTAGCCTAAAAACCATTTCGCCTTATTCTGTGTTATACTCAGATTTTGAAGAGAGATGATCATGCACTACTCTACTAAATCTAATCAAGAGACAGGTGCGACAGTCTATTCCCCAAGCGATGGAAGTGAATTAATTCCTGCTGAGGTTAAACTAGATATAAACGGGCAAAACTATCAATCACTTAATATACCTCTCCCAGAGGGCTATACAGTAGATGATGAAGGAATCATCAATAACTATGGTAGCGAACCCAAGATTTATCTATCAAAATACCCATCTTTAGAACAGCAAAAATGGTATATTTTGCAAGGAGTAGGGGCGGTTTTGTTGGTTGCTTTGGTGTTATTAATCACCTTTTCCGTTAGCTAGATAAAAACCGTAGGATTGACATTTAAGTTGAGCGAGACAGGAAAACTTTAATTTACACCATAGAGTCTGCATCCCAAGTATCGGGAGCATATATTGGAACCGACTCTATCTATCTGTCCAAATAGTAAATCTGACAGCTGAACTTTTTTACTTTACTAAACTTGACAATTTTTTTCAGTTTTTTGTGGGTTGCTTCGTGATCAACAATAGAACAACCAATAGAGTTAACTTCTCAAAGGAAATTCAACAGGTATGAAATTTAATCCTTCTCTTAGTCAAGAACCTCGCTATCAGGCAATTCCTGTTATGCAGATAACTTCCAAAGAAACCCTTCTCCATTGGTTAGAACGGACAGGAAGATTAAAATTACGTCAATCTGATGCTCATCCCGATTTGCAAATTTTAGAAGAACTAGACGATATTATCGATCCAGATAATTATGCTATAGAAGAAGAAGAATAAATAGTCTTACTGGGAGTTAGGAGTGAAATTTCAATTATCTAATATTCAGGAGATTAAGAAAGTGGTATCAACGAAAAAAACGGCTTTAATTTACTGTGAAAATCAGTTTGGACGTGTGGACGGAAAAACGGCAGCTGGCTTGATCCGACAATCAGAAATATATACAATTGTTGGAGTGCTGGATAGTTCCTTAGCGGGAAAAGATGCGGGAGAAGCATTAGGAGATAAAAAAAATCATATTCCCATTTTTGCCAATTTACAAGCAGCCTTAGAAAAACTTAGAGATGTTCCCAATTGTTATATCTACGGCAAAGCACCCTTAGAAGCGTTTATTCCCCCCCTAGAAAGGCTGCTAATTTTAGAAGCAATGGCACAAGGAATGGAGATTATTAATGGTTTGCATCAATTCTTCTCCGAGGATTTAGAATTTAGGGAGCAAGCTAGTCAGTATGGTGTGCAAATTACAGACATTCGTAAACCACCACAATTAGCTGATCTTCATGTATTTACTGGGCAAATTTCCCAAGTAAATATACCCGTTATTGCCTTTTTAGGAACCGATTGTGCTTGCGGAAAAATGACCACTGCGGTGGCAGTTAATCAAACTCTCCAAGGCTTGGGTATTAAGTCTGTCTTAGTCGCTACTGGACAAACTAGCTTGATGCAGGGAGCAAGATATGGGGTTTCGATCGATGCTTTGGTTTCTCAATTTGTCATCGGTGAAATTGAAAATGCTGTGGTTCAAGCTTTTGAGCAAGAAAAACCCGATATTATTTTAGTGGAAGGACAAAGTTCTCTGAGTCATCCTGCTTTTATGAGTTCCGTGGGAATTTTGAAAGGAAGTAGGCCCGATGGGATTATTTTACAACATCCCCCAGCCCGAAAATTTCGCTGTGATTTTCCTCATTTAGCCATGCCAAAATTACAGGAAGAAATTTCACTAATTGAGGCAATTTCTCCCACTAAAGTTATCGCTATTGCGATTAATCACGAAAATCTCACCGCAGCAGCCACTGAGCGTATTATTGCCAAATATGAGCGAGATTTTCAGTTACCGACTACTGATGTTTTGTTACACGGATGTGAGAAATTAGTCCAAGCTTTATGCGATCGCTTTCCGAAATTAAACCGGAAAATCAAAGGGGAAATTTTAGCTGCAATTCCCGCAATTGGGAGCAAATAGGCTGATGAAAGACCTTTTACCCAGAATCGAGATTTCTCTCCCGAAAATACGCCATAATGCTCGTTTACTCTGCCAATTCTACGGCAGCAAGGGACTTTCTGTGATGGGAGTTTCCAAAGCGATTTTGGGTGATCCCTCGATCGCCTTGGCGATGATTCAAGGTGGAGTCAACTTTATCGCTGACTCTCGAATCGAAAATATTCTCAAAATGAAACAAGCAGGAATAGTGACAACTTTTGTTCTGTTGCGTACGGCCTTGAGTCAAGCAGAATCAGTGGTTAACATTGCAGATATCAGCTTAAATACCGAATTAGCAACAATTCAGGAACTTTCCTATTATGCTCAAGAAAAGCAAAAAATACACCGCATTATTATCATGACGGAGTTAGGGGATTTACGCGAAGGTGTACTGCCGAAAGATCTGGTCAAGTTCATCAAAAAGACCCTCGCTTTTCCCTTTATCAAAATTATTGGACTGGGTTGTAATTTGGCTTGTTATGGAGGTATTAAACCTGATAGCCATAATATGAGCAAATTATCTGTGTTAACAGATACAATTGAGCAGGAATTTTTAATAAAATTACCGATTATTTCAGGAGGCAATTCTGCTAACTATCAATGGTATCAAAAAAGTAGCGAAGTTGGTCGGATTAATAATCTGCGTTTAGGAGAATCAATTTTATTAGGTTGTGAAACAGTTAATCGACAAGTTATACCCGGCTTATATACCGATGCTTTTCGGTTAATTGCTGAAGTAATCGAATCTAAAGATAAACCATCTCTACCCTCTGGAGAAATTGGTCGAGATGCTTTTGGTAATGTTCCCAGCTTTATCGATCAAGGCATTCACCGTCGAGTTATTATTGCATTAGGAAGACAGGATATTCTTATCTCTGGATTACAAACAAGTCAGGAGATAAAAATATTAGGTTCTAGTAGCGATCATCTAGTTCTTGATAGTCATAACAAGAGGTTAAAAGTAGGAAGCGAAGTCAGTTTTAATCTTGATTACGGGGGACTTTTAACAGCCATGACTTCTCCTTTTATTACTAAAAGTTATGCTCTCAATGCAGTAGCACAACTGTCTTGATCGATGAATAAATAGGGTTTGCTGAAAAAGTTTTTCCTGGGGGCAGGGTGTGGGGTGTGGGGTGTGGGGTGTGGGGTTTTACCAGTTTTGAGGTGGCCAATTACCTAATTTTCAGGGAAAAAGTGCCTAAATTTCCCCCCGATCACTCC
>NZ_JAPZSZ010000295.1:0-2789 GCF_027532095.1 Microcystis sp. LE19-195.1E | reverse complement strand
AATGGACTATTAAGACAATTTTTTCCCAAGGGAACGAATTTTAAAATTGTTAAGCCAGAGGAGGTGGAAAGAGCCGTAAACTTGATTAACAATCGTCCTCGAAAATGTCTTGACTATCGTACCCCGAATGAGGTATTCTATGAAGATAGATCAGACAGTGATGCAATTCAGACTTGAATTGGCCAACTTTTGCTGTCAATGTCATGACTTCTTCTCTTTTGCCGTTCTTTCCTTCTGTTTACGATATTTTGTTTAATTTCGCTCAATCTGACGGTTTTTGGGCGAATTTAGAAACTGCTTTTGGCACAAGTTATGATGTGGTTAAGGCGACGGAATTACAACAGCAGTGGCGAAGCCGAAATTTCAGTCAACTTCCCCCAATTGAGATACTTAGTCCTCAAGTTTTAGGGACGGCAAATGGTGCATATTCCAGCAGTACCAATAAGATTTATCTATCAGCATCTTTTTTAAATACGGCTTCCTCAGCAGCGATAGTTAATGTAATTTTAGAAGAAATTGGGCATTATGTGGATGCTCAAATTAATCAGGTGGATAGTGCGGGAGATGAGGGGGCAATTTTTGCAGAGTTGGTGTCAGGAGAGAGTTTATCTAGTCAGCAGTTGCAAGTGCTTAAATTAGAAAATGATACTGCTATTGTTGAGATTGATGGACAGCAAATTCAGATTGAACAGAGTAGTCTAACTACAACCGATTTGAATAGCGTAACTGCGGCCAATCTTGTTACCGCTTTAGTCGGCTCTGGTGTTACAGTAAGCAGTATCAGTTTTACAGGTGCTAATGTTGCAGCAGGACTTTTTAGTGGCGGACTAGCAGCAGGTTTAGGCATCAATGGGGGGATTGTTCTCAGCAGCGGGAATATTGCTCTGGCCACAGGTCCAAACAACAGTAGTTCTGCTGGCGCTAATAATTCTCAATTAGGTGACACAGATCTAAATAGTATAGTCACACCGAATACTACAAATGATGCGGCAGTATTGCAGTTTAACTTTATTCCGTTATCTAGCACTATCAGCTTCGCTTTTGTCTTTGCGTCCGAAGAGTATCCTGAGTATGTTGGTTCGCAGTTTAATGACGTTTTTGCTTTTTTCGTGAATGGGCAAAATATTGCTCTCATTCCTGGGACAACAACGCCTGTTTCTATCAATAATGTCAGCCCTGTCACTAACTCGGCATTTTTTATTTCAAATACTGGGGGTACTTTCGACAACCAATTCGATGGTTTTACAACGGTATTGAGTGCAACTGCTGACAAGCTTGCCCCTGGAATTCCTGCGACAATAAAGCTGGCAATTGCTGATACGACTGACTTTATTTTCGACTCGGCAGTCTTCATTCAAGCAGGCAGTTTTGGCAACCCAACTATTGTAACCGTGACTGCTACTGATGCCAACGCTGGTGAAGGTACGCCCGTCAATCCTGGCACATTTACTATCAGTCGGACAGGTAGCACAGCCAGTCCTTTAACCGTAATTTACTCAATTTCAGGAACTGCTAGTAGCAGTGATTATAACGCTCTTCCTACGAGCATAACTATTCCGGCAGGACAGGCTGCTACGACGATTACGGTTACTCCAACTGATGATACTGTGACAGAAGGGAATGAGACTGTAATTCTGTCATTAACTGATACTATCAGTTACGATTTGGGAACACCGAATAGCGCTACGATAGTTATCGCTGATAATGAAGTACAGTCTGTTAATGTCACCCTCTCTGTCAGCCCCGCCAGCGTCCTCGAAGATGGAACACAAAATCTAGTTTACACTTTTACCCGTACAGGTTCTACAGCCAGTCCTTTAACAGTGAACTTTACTGTTGGTGGCGGGGCTGCTTTTAATACAGACTATACCCAAACTGGTGCGAACACTTTTTCTGGAACTACAGGAACCGTCATTTTTGCCGCGAATTCTAGCACTGCGACCGTAACAATTGACCCGACAGCAGATGCTACAGTTGAACCCAACGAAACCGTCGCTTTAACTCTCGCTTCAGGAACTGGTTATACAGTGGGTACAGCCACAGCAGTAACTGGAACAATTATCGATGACGACCAGAGTATTACTTTAGCGATAAATCCTGCCAGTGTTAGTGAAGACGGGACAGCCAACTTAGTCTATACCTTCACCCGTACAGGAGTAACAACAAATGCTTTGACAGTAAATTATACAGTTGGGGGAACAGCGACATTTAGCACAGATTACACTCAAACCGGTGCAGCCAGTTTCACAGCGACATCAGGGACAGTGAATTTCCTTGCTGGTTCATCCACTACTACCGTAACCGTTGACCCCACTGCTGACACCACAGTTGAACCCGATGAAACTGTCATTTTAACCCTCGCTTCTGGGACAGGTTATACAGTAGGTACGACTACTCCAGTGACGGGAACAATTATCAATGATGATACCAGTGTCACCCTAGCAGTTGCTCCCAGTAGTGTTACCGAAGACGGGACAACCAATCTGGTTTATACCTTCACCCGTAACGGAGTAACCACTAATCCTTTAACGGTTAACTATACAGTTGGGGGGACAGCTACTAATGGAACCGATTACACTTCTATTCCCACCAGCGTCACCTTTGCTGCTGGTTCATCCACTGCGACTGTAACAGTTGACCCCACTGCGGATAAGCTAAAACGCACTTAAACCACCTAAAATAGAAATAGTAATTTTAGAAAAATCCTACTTATGCCAGCCAAAGATTTCCTAGACTTAGAAGAAAAGAAAAACTTACAAAAAGCTCTTAAAGAAGAAGAAAGAGCAGAG
>NZ_JAPZSZ010000288.1:0-10802 GCF_027532095.1 Microcystis sp. LE19-195.1E | reverse complement strand
TCAGGTGGTCAACTACCTAATTTTCAGGGAAAAAGTCCAGGAATTTTCCCCCCGATCCCCGCAATGGCTGGCACTTTTTGAGGGGAAAAAAGTCCAAAAGTCTTATCCAACAAGGTTTTTAGATTTATTCAGCAGACCCTATTTATCTAGACTTGTGTGGATATTCCCAGTCTTCACCAATCTCCTCAAGGCTATTGCATAGCTTTGAGGGAACGTTCTAAAATTTGATCTTGACGTTTTTCGTCTTCTTGACGATTTTCAGTTAATAAAACCCGTGCTTTCGCAGTTCCTGCCTCCCCTTCCCCTAAAAGCTCCTCTGTACGAGTTAAGACATTTTCTTCGAGCATTCCTTCTGCTTGTCGTTCTTGGGTTAAATTAAGACGTGCTTTTTCTTGAATATTCATAAATTTATCCTTGCCACAGGTGCGATCAACTTCTACCTTCAGTCTGACACAAATTTGCTATTCTGTATCATTAACTACAGAAAAATTTAGAATCTTACTGGCGAAACTGAGATTTAGGTATTTTTTCTCATTCCTTAAATGGACAGGGATCGATCGACCTAAAGCTATACAATAAAATCTATGGAACAATTCCCCGGCGTAATCAAGCTTGTATATCGGGCGAATAATTATCGATTACCCAAACCAACAGATTTCTTGACAGTATCCGACTCTATCGTAATATCCTATTTGCAGAGCTTATGACCAAAGGTAATTTAAACGATCTCATCCGTACAGAAGCTAATAAAGAGGTAGAATCCCAACCCTCTCCTTCTGCCAAACGTTCTAAGGAAACTAACGCCACCTTACAGGCAAAAATTAACGACTTGACGGCAGAATTAGAAAAAACCGAGAAAAATGGGCAAACTCTCCAAGAAAAAGTTATTTCTCTGGAAGAAGAACTTAAAGAACATATGGAACTCTCTGTCAGTTTACAGCAGTTACAACAACAGACCGAGCAGTTAGAATCTGTCCTCTCGGAAAAAACTACTTTGGTGGCACAATTATCGAGTCAATTAAGCAAGACAGAAACAGAACTGACTGAGAAAAAACAGTTAATTGAAAAATTATATAATCAAATTAAAACCCTAGAAAATAGTCCCACCGCCACCCCTGAACCGTCAGCAATTACCAAACTATTGCCTAAGAAACCCAGTCTTTATAACTTTGAAATGGCCACTTTAGCCCGTTATATTGCCCCCACTCCTACCCCCACAGAGTTAACGGATTCCGATATCGGTTGGTTCGATTAATTATGGCTAGTAAAAATCAAGAACAACAACATCCACAGGAAAGACTCGATCGCCCGATTGTTGATCAGCTACTGCAATCAGAACCCAATGATTTAAACTTAGCTGAATGCGCTCGTTTACGCATACGTTATCAAAACTTTCCGGGGGCAAGAGAAATCCAAAGAGATTTAGATTTAATCCTAGAAAAATGGCAGTTAGATGAAGCCAGTTTATGGGCAAAAACTCGACCACTGCACAGTCACGGACAAGTGTATCAAATTCGCCAAACCGAGGAGCAACAGGATTGGAGTTAAATTGCAGCAGTTATCTTAATGGTGCGAGAGGAAAAATCAAACCTATAATTTGATTTTATCTAATAATCTCTGAAAAGGATTTTTTGGTTTGCTTGCTGGCGGATCTGCGGGGGGATTAGGATCATCTAGATAACGATAATATTTCCAGATATCCCAGTAGGGACAACCCGGTTCAATGCGAATTCCTGCCCAATGTAAATATTTTAAGGGCTGATTTAATCTCGGATCGATTAAAATATTCCCCTGACGTTGAAAATGAGAACTTCCCCCCCAATTTCCCGCTTGACAACCCGGAGCGCGGACAATATTAAATCGATTGGGAACTCGTTTGAGAATGGTATAATTAATAATCGGTTGATCGGAAGTTTTTTGAGAAAAATCAAAATATTCTGGATGAGCGGCACATTCTTGAAAAGCACTATATAATTCCTGTTCTGAGAACAGATTCTTTTTACTAGCCCAAAAACCACCGTTAAACATTCCACTTAGATCATTTTCTGTGAAGATTCCTTGTTCTAAAACAATCGGATTAAAGACATCAGTAATCCCTTTTTTGTGTTGGTAATCACAGCAGAGAAAATCGTAGGTATCGAGGAAATTTAGATTATCTATTATTTTTTCAAAAACTACGATATCCGTATCGATATAAAGAAATTGATCTAGTTCTCCAAACCAACACACCTGCTTGCGAAATTGATTGGGACGAGCAAAGAATTTTTCTCCAAAAATATCATAGATTTTCTGTGCCAATTCTTCCACTAATTGCAGCTCTGGATAGAGAATAACGCCATATTTTTCGGACAATAAATCGGCAATTTTTTGATAATTATTGTCGTAGGGAATCAAGATGACGGGAGAATCGGGATCGTACAAACGAATACTATTCATTAATGCGATCGCCTGCTCGATAACTCGATCATTAGCGGTAATGTAAATTCCTCGCTTCATAAATATCCTGGGGGTAAGAGTTAGAAATAATTATATACCAGTTATCTTAATGGTGAAGTAGAAAGTTTTCCTTTTGGGGAGTCAGCCATCAGCTTTTTTCTCCCGATATCCCTGTTCACTGATAACTGATCACTGATCACTGATCACTGAATAGCCGATCGGTCTTTCTCTGTCAACTCTTAAGGAGTCGTGGGTTTCATTTTTGAATTAGCGAATAATGAAGGAAAGATCACTGCTACTTAAACAGTTTTTTCTTAAGTTTAGCGAGGGAACTCTGCATCCATAATTTTTTAAGTCGCAGGGGTTCTAAACCTTCTATATCAGCCGGATAATGTTTTTTAATATCAAAGAAATCATTAATTTCTCTTAAAATTGTTTCAAAACGTGGTAGTAATTTTTCGGGATGATAATCATCGAGAAAATTAGCTGGTAAAGAATTAACGGGAAAATTACGGACATAATTAAGAATACGTTCCAGATCGTATTGACTGGAATAAGCCCCGATTTTTTGACAATTAAAACCGGGATCGAGATAATCGGCTAGGGCGCTATTAACACCAGAAAATACCGTACAACCACAGGCTAAAGCTTCCAGGGGCGGTAAGCCAAAACCCTCCGTTAAACCGTTTACAGCCCAATATTCAGCCGAATCGTAGAGATAAACCCGACTGCGATTGAATAATCCCACTAAATCCTCCACATAGCTATCTAAAACCTTAACGCGACAGTGGGGACGGAGGGCGGGAACTAGACGATTGAGAAGATACTTTGAGGATTTGCGCCCCTGTACTAGGACATCGATATCTCTTTCTAAGCCTAAATTGAGAAATTCTGAGCCAATTTGATTAGGAAGATAGTAAATTAAAGCATTAGGAGCCTTTTCTCCCCAATACCCCATAGTATTACGGCTAACAGTGATAATTGGTATTTCAGATGGTAAACGGAAGCCGTAACCTGTACTATGGGCATGATAAATGATATTCTGCGATCGCAATTTTTGCACCAGTTTAGGAAGATCAAAACCCCAGCTAACCACAAAAATACTGTCATCTGAGCTTATTTTCGCGAGTATATCCTCTAAAAAAGGATAATTTAACTCTTTTTGACGATAAGTCACAATCTGGGCGGTACAAATTTGACTAGCCAAATTGACGGTTTTCATTTCTGCCCACAGTCCACCCCCACCAAAAGGAGAAGTAGTACCGGGCAAAAGAAAATAGAGGTTTCTCATCAGGATAATAGAAGTTTTGGTTAAGCGGTAGTCTGGAGACTTGGCTATTCTATACTTAATTATTAAGGTGTGAGGTATCTAAAGGCAATAGCCGATTAACCATAGATATTATTAAATTATGTTTGCCACTGATAAATACTTAGAATTATTAAAGCAATACCCTCCTCGTCCTATTCACAATGAGGAAGACTTAGAAATGATACAGGAGGTTATTAATCGCCTTTTAGACAAACCCCAATTAACGGTAGAAGAAAGGGAATATCTAAATGTTTTAGGGGCTTTAATTTATGAGTATGAGGAAAATCAAGAGCCAATACCTGATATTTATGGACTTGAATTGTTGAAATTTATATTAGAGGAAAAAAACCTACAAAAGCAAGATTTGCTATCTATTTTTGAAAGTAAGTCAACCCTGGATGATATTCTTGATGGGCAACAAGAGTTAACTCCTATCTATATTCAAAAATTAGCCAATTTTTTAAATATATCTCCTGATTTATTTTTTCCTAGTTAGTCATAAAAAATGCGCTAGACAGTTAGGCTTATTTCCTGTCTTAACGCATAGGTTAACGGACTAAATCAAAGCCCGATAACGCCCCAAAGCCAGTAGAGGAAAATACTGCTGATAGAAATGATATTTCAGGTAAAAATGACAGGGAAAACCTGTACCGGTGAAGTAATCTTCATCCCATGTACCATTTTCTTTTTGGGTAACAAGAAGATAGTTAACACCCTTTTCAATCACTTCTCGCTGATAATTGCCGGTGACTTTCCCGACAGCTAATAAACCGATTAATGCCCAAGCAGTTTGGGAAGCGGTACTATTTCCCTGTCCTTTAAATTTAGGGTTATTGTAACTAAAACAGGTTTCACCCCAACCACCATCAACATTTTGACAACTGCTTAACCAATTGGCTCCTTTTTGCAATTGCTGGCGATATTTATTCGGTTCCAGAAAAGCCAAAGCAGATAATGCCCCACTGGTTCCATAAATATAATTTACACCCCAACGACCAAACCAACTACCATCAGCTTCCTGTTCTTTTTCCAGATAATCCAAAGCTTTTTTAACTCGATTTTCCTCCATGTTGACATCACAAGTACCTAACATTTCTAGAACTCTGGCAGTAACATCAGCCGTATTAGGATCGATCATTGCTTTTAGATCGGCATAGGGCAAAGAATTAAGCCAGTTTTGATCGTTATCGATGTCAAAAGCTCCCCAACCACCAGCTTTACACTGCATAGTAGCCATCCAATTAACTGCCCGTTTCATCACAGCTTTTTTAATATTTTCATCGGGCATTTTAATTAACTCTAAAGCCATCACCACCACTGCCGAATCGTCTAAATCTGGATACCAGCGATTATCAAATTCAAAAGCCCAACCCCCGGGGGTTCCGATTTTATTTTTAATCGCCCAATCGCCATAATCAAGAATTTGTTGATCGATTAACCATTGTCCCGCTTTAATCATAGCTGGATGAGCGGGATTTAGCCCAGATTCAATTAGCGATCGAATTACCCAAGCCGTATCCCAAACCGGCGAAACACAGGGCTGTACACAATAGGTATTATCTGTCTCAATGGCAAAATTATCCACCGCTTTTAAACCGCGGGCAACAATCGGATCGTAAACATCATAACCTAGGGCTTTTAAAGCTAACAGAGAATTTAACATCGCCGGGATAATTCCCCCCCAATCGCCTGTGTCTTCCTGTCGTTCAATTACCCATTTTTCCGCCGCTTTCAGACTTTCTTGACGGAAGGGAACTAAATCAGTTTTTTCTGCCCATTTAAACAGCCCATCTAACCAGAGAAAAACATCTGACCAATTGTTATTTTTTGGTAACTCATACTTGACATTATTCACCCCTTCTGTATAGAGTTCATCGAGATTAAAACCGATTTTATACACGGGTTTTTTGTCAAAAACAATTAATAAAGGAACCGTACTTCCCCGCGCCCAACTGGACATTTCATAGATAGTAAAAGGGAAATTTTCCGGCAGTAGCATAATCCAAGCGGGGATAGAGGGAACCCCCTGCCAATCGTAACAACCAATCAAAGCGAGGTGCATTTTGGTGAAAATGCGGGTTTTGCTGATGCCACCTTTAGCTAAGATAAATTCTCTAGCTTTTTCTAAAGCAGGATCATTAGCGGGAATTCCCAATAGTCGCAGCCCCATGTAGGCTTCCACAGTGGTGCTAAGATCGCCACCATCACCATAAAATAACTCCCAAGCGCCGTTAGGACACTGTTGCTGACGCAGATAGGTGGCTGCTTTGTCTAGGGGGCGTTTTTTGTCAGTTTTCCAGATTTTGTGCAGTAAAATTGCTTCTGAGGTGATGGTGACATTAGATTCTAATTCTGCCCACCAGTAACCGTCAGAGTATTGGGTAGAAAGTAAATAATTTTGAGAAAGTTCGATCGCTTTCGCTGTTTTAGCGGCTATTTCGGTTATTTTGTCCTGAATCTGCATTTTTTTCCGTTCGACAACCTCTAGAGACCACGAGTGCAAATAATTCATAATTCCCTGAAGACAAAAAGGGTACGAAACTCGCACCCCACCAGATTTATCTTCATTGAACTTACTTTTTCTTTTTGCCTTTAGCGGGCGGATTATCCTTCGCTGCCGGTTCCGGGGCTTTTTCCTCCACTTGCGGGGCTGCTGCTACGGGTTCCGGGGCTTTTTGTCCCATTTGGGCGGCTACTTCGGCGGCGAAATCCGTTTCTTCTTTCTCGATCCCTTCACCTAGTACAAAGCGTTGGAAACGACGCACCTGAATATTTTCTCCCAAAGCGGCGATCGCTTGTTTGAGCAATTCGTCAATACTGATGTTCTGATCGCGGATAAAGGGTTGATCGAGCAGAGAAAGTTCTTTCAAACGTTTTTCAATGCGGCCGGCCACGATTTTTTCTTTGATATTATCGGGTTTATTGGCTAAATCGTCCCGTCCCATCTCAATTTCTTTTTCTTTGGCGGCGATTTCGGCGGGAATATCGGCCACTTTTACATATTCGACGTTAGGACAAGCGGCAATCTGCATCGCCACGTCATTAACCAATTTTTTGAACTCCTCGCGACGGGCGACAAAATCGGTTTCACAGTTCACTTCCACTAAAACACCGATGCGGCTGCCGGTGTGGATGTAACTGCCGATCATCCCTTCTGCCGCTACCCGACTAGCTTTTTTCTCGGCGGAAGTAATCCCTTTTTGACGCAACCATTCGATCGCTTTGGTTATATCCCCCGCGTTTTCCGTCAGCGCCCTCTTGCAATCCATCATGCCGGCGCCGGTCTTTTCCCTAAGTTCTTTAACCTGTTGTGCTGTAATTTCCGCCATAAAATTCCTAACCTACTGCTTATAATTGATCATGCCACGAGAGGGGCAGGTTTGACCGCTCGATAGGCTCGGAAAGTTTCCCCCCGAACCTAGCGGCGATCAATGGCTAATTTTCCCTAGTTATCGTCGTCTCCACTGGCAAATTCGGCGGCGTATTGGGAATAATCACCTTCTTCCTCGTACTCGGTTTCATTATCGTAGTCTTCCTCGTATTCTTCCACCGCTGCTTGACCACCGCGACGACCTTCGATGATCGCATCGCTAATTTTGCCTAAAATCAGTTTGACTGAGCGAATTGCGTCATCGTTGGCGGGAATCGGCACATCTACTAAGTCAGGATCGCAGTTAGTATCCAAGAGGGAGATGATGGGAATGCCCAATTTTTGGCATTCTTGGATAGCGTTGTATTCCCGACGCTGATCCACTACGATGACTAAATCCGGCAGCCGGCGCATGGTTTTAATGCCACCGAGGTATTTTTCTAGTTTGCCTAATTCCCGACGCAGTACCGATGCTTCTTTTTTCGGTCGTTTATCGAGGGCGCCACTATTTTCTAATTCTTCTAATTCCTTGAGTCTTTCTACCCGGCCGCGAATGGTTTCCCAGTTGGTTAACATTCCCCCTAACCAGCGTTGGTTAACGAAGTGGCTGCCGCTGCGTAAAGCTTCCTGTTTAATGATTGCTGCCGCTTGCCGTTTCGTACCGATGAATAAAAAGCGTTTACCGCGATCGGCTTCTCCTCGGACAAATTCGTAAGCTTCTTCGATTAATTGGGCAGTTTGCACCAAATCAATGATGTGAACCCCATTCCGGGCAGTGTAGATGTACTGAGACATTTTCGGGTTCCAACGGCGCGTTTGATGGCCGAAGTGAACCCCAGACTCTAGCAATTCTGCGAGAGAGACAACGGGCATATTTTTCTCCTTTTCGGGTTTATCCTCCATCTAGGGCTGGATTTCTAGATTCCTAGAAACACCCGATCGCCTAGATGTGCGATTTTTGACAACTTTTCTAGTCTAACATAAGTAGTCGTGCAAAATTAATTTCTTGGTTGGGATAGGAGACTCCGAGACGGGAGACAGGAGACTCCGAGACAGGAGACAGCTATCAGTTATCAGATTTGAGTTTTAAGTGAGCAGCATTAAATAGAAGTTTCCTACTGTCTTTTCACTGATTAATGATTACTGTTTACTGATCACTGATTACTGTTTACTAATCACAGCAAAAAGTGTTCATGTTAGGGAGCTTGTCGAACTACTGATCTCACGACGAAGTCTGACGGCTTAGATGTGTAATTAATTTTGCTTAGGTACTTAAAAGAGCGCGATCAGTACCCAGAAAAAATCAACTACTAGGGGCTTCCTACTGCAATTCCTCAAGTTTTTTCAAAACCGCTTCTGCATGGGCTTTTACCTTGACATTTGACCAAATATAGGCAATATTTCCCCGGGGGTCGATTAGGAAAGTGGAGCGTTTAATCCCCATATATTCCTTACCCATAAATTTTTTTAATCCCCAGACTTGATAAATTTCCGCCAGTTGATGATCGGGATCGCTCAATAATTGAATAGTTAAATTGTGTTTTTCAATAAAACGACAGTGGGACTTTTCTGAATCGGGACTAACTCCCAGAATTACCGCATTTAATTGCTGAAATTGCGGCGACAAAGCGGTAAAATCGATCGCTTCTGTGCTGCAGCCCGGAGTGTTATCTTTGGGATAAAAATATAAGACCAACCATTGACCGGCAAAATCTGCTAATTTACTAATTTCGCCTCTTTGGTTTGGGGTGGCAAATTCGGGGGCTTTTTGTCCAACTTCTAGGGTCATTTTTAGGAGTGTAAAGGCAAGAGTAAGAAAGGAGCGAGGGAGAGGGAAAGCAATAGCCAGACTTGATAGTTAAATCTGGGAAGTTCGGGGTTTTCTGACTCGACTAAAGCATCGATTCTCTCTAATAAACGATTATTTAAAGAATGATCATTGAGAGCGACACAGCAACTATCGGAGAAACTTATTTCCGCTACTTGATTAACTTTTTCTGCCACTACAAGCAGCGATTCAGCTAATAGTAAATAATCCACTTGTCCAGAAGCGTACTTATCGGCGCGCAATTCCCGCAAGAAGACCAATTCTGACCATAAATTCTCGCTATTGGGCAGCCAAGAAGACATTGATCGCAACCAACCTAACCAGAAAAACCAGAAAGTGTCATGATATTCTTGGTGAGCTTGTTCGTGGGCTAAAACTGCCTGTAAATGTTCTTGATCTAAGAGATTTAATAATCCTTGCGTCACAATTAATTCCGACTTCCAGAAGCCAACTCTGGCACTGTAGGGAAAATCCATCGCTAAAACTCTCGCCTTCTGAGCGGTGATTTTTTTGAGGGGATAACTGCTAAAATCCCGATGGGTTTGCCAAGTTTGATAGGAGAGTTTTATCAAACAAAATATAGCAAAAACTAGCCAAATTATAGCACTAAAGTAACTAATTAAACTGGAGTTATAACCCAACATTTGCCCACGATAGCCCATACAAACCACCGATATAACTGTCATTAACAGCAGCAAAGGAGGAAAGAGAAAGAAAAATAGCGTTGTCTGCCAACGACGCTGATAGCTGGGCAGAAACCAACGTAAACCAATGGCGATAGTTAATGCTAGTAATAACATTAAACTGTGCATTAGCGTTCTCTCCGTTGTTGACGAAGGGTATCTAAACGAGAGGCGATCGCTTTTAATTGTTCGACACTAGCAGTATCGAGACTATCGGCAAAAGAAGCCACCACATCCGCATTACCAATAGCCAAAAAACGATGTAATTGTTCGTAGGCTTTAATTGCCTGTGCTTGTTCCTTAGAAACCATCGGTTTCCAGTAGAAAATTCGACCCTGTTTATAACAACTTAACCAGCCTTTATTAGTTAAACGACGCAGTACCGTAGTCACAGAAGTATAGGCCAGATCTCGTTCTGGATCCGCTAAAATGCGATCGTGGACATCCTTAACGCTAACGGGTTCCAATTCCCAGACAATATTGAGAATTTCCGCTTCCAGGGGGCCCAGGGATAACTGTTTTGGTTGATAGGTCGGCAATTGAGCCATAGTCACACAGAAATGAAGATTACTTTCCTGATCATAGCGGCGGATATCGATCGCCTGATAAAATAGCAACGATCCTTTATATTGTCTTTATGTCCACCGAAACTAATTTAACCACAACTACGGGTGCTGATGCCATTGATGTGGCGATCGCTAATGGCATTGATTTTGATGGTTCCCCAATTCCCCCGGCAAAATTGGAACTTTATCACCGGGTAATGGGTTTGGAAGCAGGACGACAAAGAAGCGGGGTTTCTAACACGATGAGATCGCGAATTGTCCGCATCGGGGCCAAACATATCCCCCAAGAGGAGTTAAATCAGCTGTTGTTAGCCGCCGATTTTGCCCCTCTCAAGGAGAAAGAAATCGCTTTTTACCTATAATGTCGGCTTTTCATCTCTCGGTTTCACCTCGGAGATGAAAAGTTCCGCCAGCATAGAACAGCGAAGCACGACTAAGAATAACTCTAATCTATAGTTGCCAATTTAACTTTAGTATGCTAGAGTAGTTTGCGTGGTAGGTCGATAACGCAAAATGTTTGTTTTAGAGTACAAGCTTAGAGGAAAACCATCTCAATATCAAGCCATTGATGAGGCTATTCGGACAGTCCAGTTTGTTCGGAATAAATGTC
>NZ_JAPZSZ010000207.1:0-12035 GCF_027532095.1 Microcystis sp. LE19-195.1E | reverse complement strand
ATTGACATCCTCGCCGCCCTAAAAGTGCGGCGATTCCTAAACCTCACGATTTAAGTTTCTGCTTCCACCACCGTCGCATACCACAGTTAAAAAACCATGTACTGTCTTACACAGAGTCCACAGACTTTCGCCCCATTTCAGAAGCCCGATTCCGTGTGTCCCACGGTACGGTTCTGACTAAACGCTTCTTGTACTTGTTGCGCGCGACTTTTTACCCGGACAAGCTTTTCTGAACGGAACTCCCTAAGCCGAGTTTTCAAGGTGCTGTCCGCCCACTTGGTTTTCGAGACGGTCTTTTTAATTCTAACGTAAAGCCGCCGTTCTACGGCGGGGTTTCCCACCCAAAATTTTCGATGAACATAACTAGGCGAGAATTGATCCAGCAGACAGGTTGGGGGTTGCTGACTTTGGCGATTAGTCAAGGGACCCTTAACCGTCATTTGGCTGCTCTCGCCGCCCCTAATCCCCGAAAATTGGCTCTTTTAGTCGGTATTGACCAGTATGGGGCGAATATTCCGCCGCTGCCCGGTTGTCTTACCGATGTGGAGTTACAAAAAGACCTTCTCCGTTATCGTTTTGGCTTTCAGGATGCTGATATAGTAACTTTAACGGGACAACAAGCCAGTGGAGAAGCGATCAAATCGGCTTTTTTAGAACACCTGATCGCCCAAGCCAGGTTGGGGGATGTGGTCATTTTTCACTTTAGCGGTTATGGCAGTCTTGGGGCCGGAAAAGAGGTTTTTATTGCTGCGGATGGGGCAGAAAATGCTTTAATCAAGGAAAATATCCTGCTGATGGCTCGCTGTCTAGCTACGGATAAGTTTAGCTTGGTTTTTGATAGTAGTCATCTCCCCCAACCTCAGCCCTATCTCGGTAATCTCCGCATTCGTTCCTATTCTAGAACTATTACTGATCCTAACCCCGCCGAATTAACTTTCGCTGCCGATATTAAAACCCGTTTTAACCTCAAAAATAAGCCTAGTAACGGCGTTATTCTCGCTGCCGCTAAACCAGAGCAAATCGCCCTGGAATTGAGCGGTAATAGCCCCAATGCCGGCTTATTCACCTATGATCTCACTCAGTATCTCTGGCAAGTTTCCCCCAGTCCGACAATTGCGATCGCTTTTCCCCATCTCCGTAATCTCGTCGCTAGTCACAGCAGTGAACAACAGCAACCGGCAATCCTGACCGGTAATCAAAACAATTCTGATCCTCTATATCATACAACGTCAGAAAAGTCAAGGGGTGGGGCGGCAATTGTTACAAATCTTATTGACGAGCGCACCCTAGAAGTCAATCTGGTGGGCCTCCCCTTAGAAATCCTGGAAAATTACGGAATTAACTCCTGTTTGAGCTTTATTGAGGCGACCGGGGAGGAAATCAGCCTACAAATTCTCTCCCGTCAGGGTTTAAAAGCCAAAGCCCAGTTATTATCACCAACCGCCTCCCTAGAAATAGGACAGATTCTAGAGGAAAAATTGCGGGTTTTTCCGAGTAAAATCGGCTTAATCGTCGGTTTGGATAGTAACTTAACCCGGATTGAACGGGTAGATGCCACCAGTACCTTTGCCAGTTTGCCCGATGTGGCCGCCGTGGTTAACATTGGCGAACAAACGGTAGATTGTCTCTTAAGTCGAGTTGGTAGCGAAGAAACTGGCAATTATCAGTTATTATCTCCCAATGGCTCCCTAATTATCGGTAGTTTAGGGGCGGCCAACGAAGCAATTAAATCGGGAATCAAACGACTGCAATCGCAACTAGAAACCCTGCTGGCCTGCAAATTGTGGCACTTGTTGATCAATCAAGAATCCTCCGGTTTAGCCGTCATTGTCACCCTCGAAAGCCTCGATCAAACCTATATCTCCACAGTGCCAACCCAAAAAATTGCGGGTAGCAGGGGGACTAATACCGCTAAAAACGACTTAATTCTGCCCGTCGGTACGGAAATTCGCTATCAAATTGAGAATCAAGAAGAACAACCCCTCTACGGACTGATAATTGTCCTCAACAGCGATCGCCAACCGCTTTTATACTGTTCCCGTCCAGAAACCCCCGATAATTTCAGCAATTCCAGCCCATTAGCCCCCTTTGTCGTGGCGGCTAAAACCAAGGCCACCATCCCCAATGACCGCCAAGGGCATTGGAAAATTAGTCAACCCAAGGGCATCAGAGAAAATCTACTGATCCTCAGTCGTCATCCTTTCCCGAAAACCTTGACCCTTCTCAATGCCACTCAAAGCCTCAAGGGAGAAGCCACCCAACTGCTCACCCTGACTAACCCCCTAGAAATAGCCAGAGCTTTCTGGAGCGATCTAAAATTAGATTTAGGTCTAAAAATGGATAGTTCTGGCAGTGTAATTGATGAATACGCCTTTGATCTAGGAACTTGGTCAGGTTTCCGGTTTATTTATCAAGTTATGGACTAAATCGATAGAAAATTCTTATGGAATCCTTGAAAAGAAAAGGTTAAAATCCTAAAACAGCTACCCCTAAATTTCCCGATGAATCTTCTGCCCCGGACCACCCAAAGCCGCCTCAAAAAAATCCCACAAATTCCCAGTGTTTGGGAAGGAGATCGTCGTGCTTTATCCTTATCCGAGAGAATGCCCCGGGCCACCCTAGAACCAAATCAAGAAAGCGGCGGCGAGTGCGTGATCTGGGTGGATGGTAGCGAGGGCTGTGTACGCGCTATGGAAGTAGTTTCCCCTGAAACCGGGCCAGAGGCCATGGTGAGAACCTTAATCCGCGCCATCGAAACACCGCAAAGTCCCGCCCGGCCAGCCAGACCGAAAAAAATTATCGTCCGCGATCGAGAAACACAGTTTTTTCTGCGCGGGGTACTACAAGATCTCGATATCACCATCGATTATGTCCCCAGTTTGCCCCTGATCGATGATCTCTTTCGTGGATTCGACGAATTCCAAAATAACCGTCCCCCAGCAATTCCCCCCGCTTGGCAGTCCGCTTTAGTGAAAACCGCTCACGAAATTTGGAAAGCTGAACCCTGGTCCTGTTTGGCTGATTACGATATCTTGGAAATTAAGCTCGATCGCCCCGATTTCCCGAATCTTTACGCCTGTGTCATGGGAATGCTCGGTCGGGAATACGGAATCATTCTCTATCGTTCCCTAGAATCCCTCAAACAATTCCGGCAGTCCGCTTTAGCAGAAAAATCGATGGAAAGATTAGAAAAAGCCTTTCTTTCCCAAGATTGTTGGTTTTTAAGCTACGAATTGGCCGATGATGATGAGGACGATGATGAGGATGACTACGATCTAGCCTCGGCTGCCCCCTCCCAAATCCATCCAGTTTTCGGCAGCGTGCATCCCTACGAAGGTATTCGCCCCTATTTAGATGAAGAAGAAGCAATCACGGTATATTTAGCTTTAATGGCTCTGTTGCGCTTTTTTAAAGGCAATCAATCCGCTTTATCCGAAGAACCGATCGGAGAATTACAGCGTCGTTTTCGCATTCCCCTCGATCCCGAACAGGCAAAAGGGGAAACCGTGGCGGTGACGGTGGCCACGATGCCCGATCTATGTGCGGAATTTATGCAACTCCTGGAGGAGGAGGACGACGACGAGGATGAGGATGATGAGGATGATGAGGAAGAATCCGTACTCAAGGAGGATTTAGTTCCTGATAATGCACATCTCAGTCTGGGAATGGTTCCCTGGCAATTATTAGATAAAATTCGCAGTCGTCCAAAAATCCATTATCAACCCCAATCCGTACCGACAAAAGGAGAGGGTTTCCCCGTGGTCATGATCCAGACCTCCCGACCGAAAGCCAAGGAAATTATCGAAAAAATCGAACAAGCTGGCGGTTTGGCGGCTATTGGTTTTAACCCCGGCGAAGATCCCCTCGAAGATACCCGTTATGATCTGGGGATTCTGAAAATGGCTAATGGTGATCTCTATCTGTTTGGGGAATTTGAGGAAGACGATCCCGACCACCGTAACGCGCGTCGCAATTGGCAAAAACGCATCAAAAATACCGAGGGTTATTGTGGTTTGATTATTGCCATGGGCGTAACTGGTTCCTCCTGCGGTAATCCCCAATTAAACGATATGTTAGCCCTCTACGAAGCAAAATCGATCAATAGTAAAGATTTAGACTTGGGAGTTTTGACTCTTATGCCTCACTTTGGTTAATTTTAACGAAGGCAGCGGCGGCTCTTTTTCAGTGATCAGTAATCAGTAATCAGTTTGCTTGGCAAATTCATTGACATACTCCCACCGTCAAGCTGCGCTATGAAGTGTAGAAATATACCCATGACGAATCGATTTTTACCGCCGCGCATGGGCAGAAATTCCCTTAATGGGTAGGTCAACTTCGATCAGTCGTTTAGGGTAGGTCGTCATGGTTAAAATTCTACAATCTCGTTAAAAAATCCCACTCCTCAAACCAAGTTGAGCGATCAACGCATTCTAATAAAGCAATAAAATCCTGCTCAATATTAAACGCTATATTATGAGGGCTGATCACCTGATTGATAATTGCTTGAACGTCATCTTTTTTGGCATACTTGTAAAAATCCCGTGTATTCAAAATTTGATTGAAATAGTTGCGATAAGCAGTTGATAATTGAACATCATTTTCTGGAATTGACCTATCATTTGTACCCAACATATCATCACTCTTAAGCTTATCCCGAATAGAGCGGCATTGATAGATGATTTGTTCAAATGCCTCATTATCATTGAGTAATTGCTGTAATTTGGGATTCATATAGTTCAGATAGGCTTGTTTAAGACCTTGAGCAAGACTTACGGCATCCACTGAAATCGAATTTTGCTGGCGATTTAACCACAGAAAAAGTAACCTACCCAATTTATCAAAATCTGTCAATAAAATAGATTCAAACGTATATGCACTTGGGATATAAGTTGGCAAATTAAACCGATTATTTAAATTATTTATAATTAGATTTTTATGGTCGTCATTTAAAAAATCTCTATCAAAAATTAACACAGATTTTTGCCATAAATTCTGCTGATTTCTAATTAACTGAAAAATCTTTTTATAACTAGGTAAATCCTTAAAAATTTGAGAGACTCCACCCATCACCCAGAAAGAATATTTTTTTGTATTTATACCAATAGTATTCTTTTGTAATAACGTATAAATTGCTTTTGCATCATCCTGACCTTCGACAAAAATGATTTTATCCGCTTCAACGGCATTAATAAAATCTAAACCATTACTATTCCCTAAAGAACTAATAATAGGATTTAGCGCAGAGGGATAAATTCCTTTAAAGCGTGGCTCTACGGGAAGTTCTTGTCGAGATAAAGCATTATAATTATATTGAGGTCTATTTTCCAGATGAAATAATTGATGTAAAGAAACCTGTCGAATTAAACTTTCATTATGAGTTGTTAAAAAAATTTGTGTTGTCTCAGAGAATCTAAGCAGTGTATTGATTAGCCGACTCTGTATGTCACGATGAATATGACTATCAGGCTCATCAAAAAGAATCAAATTGAGATCATTTCTTTGCCCAAAAGAATATAAATTTAATAAAATTACAATAATCTGTATTGTCCCACTTCCCAGTAAAGAAATATCTTTTTCTATATCACGATTATCAATTTTGTAATTAATAATAACTTTGACATCATCCCGAAAATCACTAGAAGTAAAAAAGCTAACCTCTGCACTAGGGCTATCAAAGAGAATATACGACAAATCGCGCTTAAATCTCTCATACAATTGAGGATCTGCTTGATCACTATGAAGAGTGTATAGACGATTACGAATGACTTCAACCGATTCTCGCTTTTGAATTGCTTCTAGTACCTGCGGAGTAGTTAAAAATCTTTCGTCTGCTCTAATCGTTGCAACAGGAGAAGCAAAAGAACAGCCAATTGCTTTAGGAAAATTATGAAATAGTTGGTTAAACTGAAAAAAATCAAAATCTTGACGATTTAAAAATTCTAGCTTGTAGCTGTTGCCATGGGAATTTGTAATTGAAAAACCAATCTTTAATAATGGGTTTGGTCTTTGCTCAGAATATATGTCTTGAAAGATAAAAATTAATTCAATTTTTTGACTTTTATCGCACTGATAAAATAAGTCATCAATATTAGAACTACGAACCGTTTTTACATCTGTGTAAAGTAAATACTGAGTATCTTTAAAAACATAATGCCCCGCTCGATAACGTTCAGGTTTAGCACGAATTGCTTGGTATAACAAGAAGTTAAAACACTCATGCCAAAGGGCGATCGCCTCTAGCAAATTGGTTTTTCCTGAATTATTAACCCCAGTAAAGACATTAAAATCAGGATCTAAATCTACGGTAACATTTTGAAAAGACTTAAAATTTTTAATCTGAATTTTGCTGATCTTCATTCCCGTTCATCCTGCCGTAGAATTGCCTCTAGTCCAAGCTGATAATGTTCAATGCTTGTAACAGGTTGCCGTCCTAGCGTAACCGCATCTCGAATGACATAAACTTCCGACATTGTCCCACAGTTAAACACCACATAGAGCCAATAGTCCCGCTTTAATCGTTCGGCTGTTTTATACTTATCTCTGATGCTAACACAATTGGGAAGTAGGTTAGCCCAATTAAATCTATAGCAGTTTTCATCAGAATGAGGTATGGGCAAGGAGCTTAAACCCTTTGTTTGCAAAACTTGTCGACACCTCACTAACGTGAAAAGTGCTATAGATTTAATTGAAAAAGCGAAACCCAACAACCCCAACGCTTACTGCTTAACTCTCAAAGTAATTGGCTGATAGCATTTTTCTTTATTCGTGGCAGGCATCCTACTCGCATCTCCCACCCCCCCTTGTCCCTCCGATGTCGGGGGGGTCGGGGGGGCAAGGGGGGGGGAGAGTCCGGCCTCTGGATTTTCAGTGGAGACATTGAGAATCTAAGCTGTCTCGTTGAACAAGGAATTTCCGATAGTGATAGGTCAAGAATTCCCCGTCACAGCGTAGCTTGACGGTGGGAGTATGTCAACCAAGTGCCTAAGACAAGCTGTATCCCTAACAATCAAACTAGGAGCCGTGTGAGGTGAAAGTCTCATGCACGATTCTGAAGGGGGGGGATGGAGGCGACTCCATTCCCGACCCCTAACACGCCGGCTTGAGAATATTCTTGTCACCCCATCAGGAATCCACTAAACAAAGAAGTTGGAAACAATGATATTACCGAGAGCGGGTAATGTGCCGGTAATGCCTGTAACGTTAACCAGTAAGTCATTGGCACTTTGGAAACCAGCAACATTATCATTGACAATAATATAGTTTCCGGCTATCCCAGTAGTGGTTACTTGGACCAGGGCCGCGCCATTAATACCAAGTGCTTGGTTTCCAGCTAAGGAACCATTGGCATCGGTAAAAACAGCATTCACGACATTGGTTAAAGTGGTAGCCGCAGAATTGGCAGCACGACTAAAGGCAGCGGGGGCAGGCAGCACACCTCCTGTGGCACTGAGCAAATCAATTTTGTCGGAGCCGATCGCAAAATCAGTGATCCGGTCAGGGTTAGCGACAGTAGATTGGGAAAATTGGAAGAGGAAGACATCGTTTCCTGCTCCCCCCGTCAAGGTATCGAGTCCGGCACCACCATTGAGGATGTTATTGCCACTATTACCAGTAATAACGTTATTACCTGCGTTACCAGTACCGTTAATGGCGGCTGCTCCCGTCAGTGTCAGGTTTTCCACGTTTGCCGCTAAAGTCGTGGTGACAGCGGCCGTGAGAGTATCGGTTATCGTCGTGGTAGCTGCCGTCTGCGTACCAAGAGCAGCATTAGTAGGAGAAGACAGAGTTAAAGTAAAGGTCTCATCTGCTTCATTAAGGGAATCATTGAGAATGGGAATGTTGAGGACTTGACTAGTAACACCAGGGGCAAAGGTTAGAGTTCCAATGGTGGCGGTGTAATCCGATCCCGCGGTTGCTGTACCGTTAGAAGTTGCATAGTTAACGCTGATGGTTTGGCTGCTGGCGTTGGAAAGAGTGGCGGTGTAGGAGGCGTTTTGAGGCGTGGTCAAACCTTCAACAATCGTCTGACTCTTGGGGTTAAGATTAATCGTGGGTAATTGATAGTTGCCAAAATTAACATCAGTCAATTTTTCGCCTACTTTCAAGATCAAAGCGTAGGGGGTGCTAGGGGAGGTTTGGAGCCAGCCTGTTTGATTCACTTCTCGGATGGCATATTCTCCCGGTCCTAAGTTAGTAAAGCTGTATTTGCCGTTAGCATCAGTAACTGTGGAAAGTTCCCAAGGATCTAGTGTTCCATTGGCAACACTATCAATGTAAATTGTCCAACCGGCTAGGGCTTTTTCATCTGCCTCCCAGATACCATTGGCATTTAAATCTTCCCATTTACTGCCTTCGATGCTTCCAAGTGGAGTTGCTGTGTCTCCATTTTGAAATTCACTTTGCAGTGCCAAGTTCGCTGCCTGCTTTGCTCCTAACAAGAAGGTTTTATCCCCCGTCACCAGAAAATCAAAAGCCGCCCCATTTAAAAAAGCGCCTTCAGCAATACCAAATTCTCGTGCTGTTTTGAAAGCGTCTGCGACTGCGTTGGCATCTTGTTTCGCTAGAGTTTCTAAGGAAATAAACTCCTTAGGAAAAGGGATAGGCTCGGGATCAGGTGTAGGCTCTATAATATCTATCGGTGAAATATCTATAGATGATACAGTTGTGGACTTGGTCAATGTAGTCAAAAATTTGGTTGTTTGAAATAGAGATTCTCCCTGAGTAACTCGCCAACTGTCGGCAAACGTTGTATGTATTGTTTGAACAGAGGGATTAGGACCTAAGTTCGTGCCATCACGCAGAGCAAAATCATTACTGCTATCACCATCACCATTACCTAAAAGCCCTTGTAGCGAGCCAGCGCGATCATCAGAAGGATTGACAAAAACATCAACGTAGCTCCCATTGTCTGCGGCGATGACGACATCGTTGTCCTCGGCTGTGGAGAAATTACCGTCTAGTCCGGCATAGGTGAAGGTGTACTGATTCCCTGAGCGCTGGATTCTCGTGTTACCAAACAATGCACTGTCGCCACTGCTTAGATTATACGTTGCTCCATTAACTTTTAATTCTTTACCAATGGCAAGCTCTGAATCATAAACAAAAGTTTTGCCGTCTAGTCTGATCGCAAAGGCTGTATTGACAGAAACTTGAGCACCTGTATACCAGGGTTTTTGAACGGTTTGCACTTGAAAATCATCAGTTAGAGACTTGACATAAATGAACGTTCCAACTGCTTGCAAATCATAGGGTTTGCCATCAAAGGTAGAAAGATGCACATCACCCCAGCCGTGGCCTTGACCAACTACCGGGCGGGAGGTAAAAAAGATCGAGAAATCTTGACCTGTAAAAACCGGAACAGAGCCGAGTGTACCATTAACAAAAACATTAAAACTGGTGTCCCAGGGGGAAATACTCCGCGATGGAAGATAAATTTGCTCTATGTACTCTACAGCACCAGCGCCAGTGATCAAATCCACGCCAGCGCCACCAGCAACAGCGTCAGTGCCGACAAAGCTAGACCCACCAAACGATCCGGCATTAAACGCAGTATAAATCGTGCCTGTGGTCGTTCCTTGTAGATAAACATCTAAGTTGGCGTCTGTATCAGCAGTGCTAGGTGTTCCCGTCCAGACCAAGGTAACTTTAGCAGATGAACTGGGACGGCGAGATATCCTGCCCAGGTTTACCGATATGCCCCGGAATGTATCTTCTGCTAGAAAATAGCTTAGAGATAGGTTGCCAAAACTTGCGTTTCCTAGGGCTTCTGCAAAGGTGTAGGCACTAGGGGTTAAGCTATTTATAGGAACAGATGGACTGGTATTGGCTATATCTGTTGGTTCCCAGAGATTTGGATTCACTGAGCCAGTTCCATTTTGTGATGTGTGTATGAGTAACCCTTTTTCTGTGGAATCAAGAGTTCTAATAACGGTATCGTTTACGGCAGCAGTATATGGGGCTACGGAGTTAACGCCACCAAGTGAATTGCCTGCGATCGGTGTGTAAGGTGTATTGGTCGTCCAAGTGGCTGAGAAAAGTACATCTTTAAAGCGAGATCTGAAGTTAGGCCACCAGAGTGGTGAAAATGCAGTTTTTGCATTTTCATAGAGAAAGTTATCTTTATTGTCTTGAACCATTAATAGGTTTTGAGACCACAACAAATTCAATGGTGTAAGAGGCATAGTGGTAAAAGTCTTGAACGCTTCATACACCATGTCTTAATCATTCGCTTGCGCCAAATCAATAAGCAAAAATACTGAATTAGCTGTAGCAGAAATGTTGAATTTGTCCATAAAACTTTACATACAAGCTGACGAGAACAGGCGTTCGCTTAGAGAGATTAAATTTCCCTCTTGGGATAAAATTAAGTTAACATAGCGCAGTTTATTAAGTAAAGTATCCCCATATATTTGAGGAATTTGCCTAAGCTGTAAAATCAAATATACGATTAATATATAGTGGTTCTCACACCTGTGTGGCACAGTTAAACCTTTGCTAATTAAGCTTTTCAACATCGATAATGTACCTCTTGCGAACAGGAAACGCTATAAGTGGGTGGTTGGAATTAAATATAAAATGAACGTAGGTTGGGTTGAAGCATGAAACCCAACGCCCGCTCATGTTACGCTACCGCTAACCCATCCTACAAATAATTGTGCCTCCCTACTTAGAACCAGTTTTAGCATCTACACCCATCACTAATTTCATCTGATGATAGCCTGACATCCAAAACAATTTGGGCGTTGCTGATTTGAGATATGAATCTTCTTTTCTGGTATTTTTAAAACCTAGAGCCAAACTAACTTTTGCATCTGATGCACAGTTTGCATTCATACCTTGATTCAGCAACGCCTCAACTGATACAAGTGTATGAACAACTGCCTGTAAGCATCCCACCGAAAAACTAATGCGCTCCGGGGTTGGGATTGAGTGATAAAATCAGAAATAACGCCCAGTTTTAGCCGAGAGTTTCCCTTTCAAAATCCCAACTCAGTAGATTGACAAAAATTGAGCTGCAGCCTCAGTTCTGATCACCGATCACTGAAATCGCCAAAATTAAGCGACAATGTAAAGTAAGGTAAAACTTTCTGGACAAATTCTTATTATGGTGTTATTCGGATTCGGAAAAAAATTAACTTTGCCCACAGCAAGGGAAGCACTACCCGGGCGATCGGAAAAAATGCCCGTACCTAGCGGCCACTACGTTAACGGTCATCCTTTGCAGCCCCCCTTTCCCACCGGTATGGAAACCGCAATATTTGGTTTAGGCTGTTTTTGGGGAGCAGAGCGGAAATTTTGGCAATTAGAAGGAGTTTACACCACGGCCGTAGGTTATGCGGCTGGTATCACCCCTAATCCCACCTATCAGGAAGTGTGTACCGGCATGACTGGGCATAATGAAGTGGTCTTAGTGGTCTATGATCCCAGTGTGATTTCCTACGAACAACTGTTAAAGGTTTTCTGGGAAAGTCATAATCCCACCCAGGGAATGCGTCAGGGTAATGATACGGGGACTCAGTATCGATCGGGTATCTATACCTATAGTCCCCAGCAAAAGGAATTAGCGGAAAAATCCCGATCGATCTACCAAGAAGCTCTCAATAAAGCGGGCCATGGTCAAATTACCACGGAAATTCTCGACGCACCTGAATTTTATTATGCTGAAGTTTATCATCAGCAGTATTTAGCGAAAAACCCCGGCGGTTACTGCGGTTTAGGGGGAACGAAAGTGGAATGTCCGATCGCTCTTGATCTGAAGTTAAATTAAGTAGGGTTAGTTATCAGTTATCAGTTATCAGTTATCAGTTATCAGTGATCAGTTAAGTAGGTGGGTGGAATTAAATATAAGATGAACGTAGGTTGGGTTGAAGCATGAAACCGAACGCCCGTATAGTTTACGCTACCGCTAACCCATCCTACAAATAATTGTGCCTCCCTACTTAACTAGATAAGAGAAACTGTAGCGATTAATAAGTGCCTAAGCAAAATTAATTAGGTTCTTCGGTTTGTGCTATGCAACGGACAGGATTATAAGA
>NZ_JAPZSZ010000349.1:0-1687 GCF_027532095.1 Microcystis sp. LE19-195.1E | reverse complement strand
TCGAGAATTTGAAAATAAAGAAGAACTGGAAAAAGTAGTCAATCAGCTTTTAAATGAAGGGGGATTGATTATTAAATGGAGTAGAAAACTTAAAAATAAGGGTAATGCTGTCAATGTAACTTAAATGCGTAAAAGCTTACCACTGTTGAAACCTTAGATTTGTCGGAGTTGCAGACATCTGGGGTTTTTCAGCCAGATATACCCTTCTTTGCCGGCTTAAGTACCTAAGCAAAATTAATTACACAAATCTAACCCCCCCTTGCCTCTTGCATGAGTGCCTTTCTCCACTAGGAAATTTATTTTGCACCACTACCTAACTGTTTAATTTTCACCCTTTATTCAGGAAAAAGTCATGTCAATTCCTTTTTTAGTTAAAGATATCCTTCCCGGTGCCTTTAACTCCTACCCCCGCTTTCTAACGGCACTGGGCAATACTCTGTTCTTCAGTGCCAATGACGGTGTTAACGGTACTGAATTGTGGAAGAGCGACGGCACGGCGGCTGGCACGGTTCTGGTTAAAGATATTTTTCCCGGTTCCGGTTTCTATATATCCTCCAACCCCTGCAATCTAACGGCAGTAGGCAGTACCCTGTTCTTCTCTGCTAATGACGGCGTTAATCGGGAATTATGGAAAAGCGACGGCACGGCGGCTGGTACAGTTTTGGTCAAAGACATCCGCCCCAGTCTCTATCGCTCCTACCCCAGCCGTCATTGGCAGTGGGCAACACCCTGTTCTTCACTGCCAATGACGGTGTAAACGGTCGGGAATTGTGGAAAAGCGACGGCACGGCGGCCGGTACGGTTCTGGTCAAAGATATCCGCCCTGGTTCCTTTAGTAGCTCCAACCCCCGCAATCTGACGGCAGTGGGTAATACCCTGTACTTCACTGCCGGTGACAATGTGAACGGTCGGGAATTGTGGAAAAGCGACGGCACGGCGGCCGGTACAGTTCTGGTCAAGGATATCAACCCCGGTTCCGGTTTCTCTGGCAACTACCCCCAAAATCTAACGGCAGTGGGCAATACTCTGTTCTTCACTGCCGATGACGGCGTGAACGGTCGGGAATTATGGAAAAGCGACGGCACGGCGGCCGGCACGATTCTGGTGGGCGACATCCGCCCTGGTTCCTCTGGCTCCAACCCCCAAAACCTGAGAGTAGTGGGCAGCACCCTGTTCTTCACTGCCGATAACGGCGTTAACGGTGAGGAGTTGTGGGCCGTGAGTACCCCCGCAATCCCCATCCTCGCCATTGCCGCCACTAGTGCCAATCAAACCGAGGGCAACAGTGGCAGTAAAGCCTTTACCTTCACCGTCACTCGTTCGGTTAATACCACGGGAACCAATAACGTTAACTGGGCAGTTACCGGCAGCGGCAGCAATCCTGCTAATGCCACTGATTTTGTCGGGGGAATCTTACCGTCAGGAACCGTGAGTTTTGCGGTGGGGGAAAGCAGTAAAGTAATTACTGTTGACGTTCAGGGAGATACAACAGTAGAACTGGATGAAAACTTTACCGTCACCCTCTTCACTCCCACCAACGGCGCTATTATTAAGCTTTTACGCATTTAAGTTACATTGACAGCATTACCCTTATTTTTAAGTTTTCTACTCCATTTAATAATCAATCCCCCTTCATTTAAAAGCTGATTGACTACTTTTTCCAGTTCTTCTTTATTTTCAAATTCTC
>NZ_JAPZSZ010000237.1:0-2987 GCF_027532095.1 Microcystis sp. LE19-195.1E | reverse complement strand
CCTACTCTTTCTTGCTTTTCGTACCAAGCTTGTGTTCGTTCGTGGAGAGCTTTGTTGTAAACTAATCTTACACAGCCCAATGTGCGCCGCAATAGCGACTCTTGTGTTGGTGTGGGGTAAAATCGAAACGAATAGGCTTTTTCCATGTCCTTTCACACTAGCATATATTTCGTAAATGTGCTAATATTTAACAGTAAAGCCGTCGTAGAACGACGGGGTTTCAGACCCAAAATTTCCGATGAAAGGAATTTTTATTGGCTTAATTGAGGGATATCGACGGTTTATTTCGCCGCTATTTCCCCCTTCCTGTCGTTTTCAACCCACCTGTTCCCAGTATGCCATAGCAGCGATCGAGCGCTTTGGTGTGCTGCGCGGTTCTTGGTTAGCAATTAAGCGTATTCTCCGTTGTCATCCCTTTCACCCCGGAGGTTACGATCCTGTGCCTCCCTGTAGCCACAAGCACGATTAAAAGGCCAAAATACTGCCTATTTTCTTTGGGGAAAACGCTCGATATCGGCGATACCATAAAAGATGATCTGTTTATCTTTTAAACGTAGTCGATCGACTCTTAATTGGGTACCATCGAGGGCAAATTTATCTAAATCCATGAGGTTGTTAACGTGGCTGATTAAAGCTTCTCCTAAAGCTTTCGATCTTTCGTCCCCTTGATAAACCACCTCAACAAACTGAATTTTTCGCCGTTCTTCCACAACCACAGCAGTGGTCATTTCTAGAAGAATTGGTTCTTCTTCTCCCAATTTGATCAGACTTTTCAGAGTTAAAGTTTTATCGTCATTGAGAATTAATTCCGTATTCTGACAGTGAATTGATTTACCTTCGTACTCTAATCTTTGCAGTTTTTCGACAATAAAAGGTGTATTAAAAGAGGTGGTTAAGTCTTCTTCCGTTAAAACTACCCGCAAAGTGGCCCGCGTCGGTTGACGGAGTTTTACCTGTCCGGTAAAAATGGCACTAAAATCGATCGCCACCGCTTGTACATACAATTCCATGGCTTCGATGCGTAGGCCATTGTACATCAGCATCGACTGACCGATAAAGTCAAAACCGTCGATACTGCCTTGGAGTAATTTGGCCACGGGTTCGGCGCGGACAGTCGCTTTCAGCTTGCCTGTCCGTTTGAATAATGCAGCGATCGCAGCACTCACCGCCTTACTGATGAGTTGATCGCCGCTCTGATTGGGAAAAGGTAAGCTACCAAACACGCCTGCTGTCATATCTCTCATAAGTGGGACTACAACGATCTTAACATTATTTAAAGTTTCTTTACATCTCGTTTTATTAATGAGGATGATAAGCAATCTGTATGATTCTGTAGAGGTTATAAATTTTTAGCGGTCTATCCCGTGCTAGGGGATAGGATAGAAAAGTGCTACTATCCCAGTGATATAGCGTTTTTCACTTAGAAAATCGGGGTTAAAAACGTGGTTGCCATTTCAGATCAACAACAGTTAGCCGCTACCCACAACCACAGCGATCGAGTGGCGGTATTATTGATGGGATACGGGGAAGTGGAGAGTTATGAGGACTTTGCCAACTATAATGAACAGGCCTTAAATTTGCTGACGGCTAAGTTCGCTCCTGTGCCGACTTGGGTTTATCCTCCCCTAGCGAAATTATTGGCCCTATTTGACCTACACGAATGGCAGCACCAGCATAATCACTTTATTTCGCCCCATAACCACATTTTCGAGCATCAAAGACAGGAAATCGAGCGCAATTTACAGGCAAAATGGGGTAATCGGGTGGAGGTATTCAAAGCGTTTAACTTCTGCGCGCCTTTTTTACCGGCACAGGTGTTAACGGAAATCCGCGAACGGGGATTCGAGAAAATTTTGATCTATCCTCTCCTCGTTGTTGATTCTATCTTTACCAGTGGCATTGCGATCGAACAAGTTAACAAAGCTTTAGCTCAAGGACAAACGGGGGAACATTGGGTTAAAGGATTGCGCTATATTCCCTCGTTTTATAACCAACCCGCTTATATAGATCTAATGGCGCGGTTAGTGGAGGAAAAAATCGCGGCCGAGGTAGCTAGTAGCTGTCTTCCCTCGCAAATTGGCATTATTTTGATGAATCACGGTTGTCCCCACGAAGCTAAGGGATTTACGTCGGGAATCGATGAAAGTCAAGCTTTATACGAGTTAGTCCGGGAAAAATTAATCTATCGTTATCCCTTGATTTCTGTGGGTTGGTTAAATCACCAAACCCCCTTAATTAAATGGACGCAACCGAATGCAGAGTTAGCGGCGAAGAATTTGATTGAATTAGGGGCCAAAGCCTTAATTTTCATGCCGATTGGCTTTGCTACGGAAAATCACGAAACTTTACTGGATGTGGAGCATATTATCGAAGCTTTACGCCGCAAACACGACCAAGTTAATTATGTGCAGATGGCCTGTGTCAACGATAACCCCGAATTTTGCCGGATGGTCGCCGATTGGGCCGAGGAACATATCGAAGCTTTGCTATCACAAGAGGCTTTATCTGTCAATAGTTCTGTAACAATTCCTCACATTCATTCCGATCACCATCATCACCACGGACACCACCACCATCATTAAGCTTGGACAGTGGCAAAGAGGGGCAACGGCGAAAATTAGTCCTACCACTTGTCACTTTTGGAAGTATAATCTATAATTGTGCTTTCCTGGGTACGTAGCTCAATGGATAGAGCATCCGCCTTCTAAGCGGACGGTTGTAGGTTCGATCCCTACCGTACCCGTTATTGTTAAGTAGGGTCTGCTGAAAAAGTTTTTCCTGGGGGTAGGGTGTGGGGTGTGGGGTGTGGGGTGTAGGGTTTTACCGATTTTCAGGTGGTCAACTACCTAGGGTTTGCTGAAAAAGCTTTTCCTGGGGGCAGGGTGTGGGGTGTGGGGTGTGGGGTGTGGGGTTTTACCGATTTTGAGGTAGTCAATTACCTAATTTTCAGGGAAAAAGTACCTGAATTTTCCCCCCGATCCCCGCAA
>NZ_JAPZSZ010000360.1:0-1843 GCF_027532095.1 Microcystis sp. LE19-195.1E | reverse complement strand
CAGACCAACGGCTTCAGCATATTTGAGGTAGGTTTCAACCGAAGCGATAACTACACGAGCTTCAAGCGCTAATAATTCGATTCCCACCAGAGAGACGCGAACCCAGGCATCAATAACGATACCTTTGTCAAGGATACGATCGATAACTTCAGCCAAGCTAGAGGAAGAGTTAGTTTTTTCAACTGCCATGGTAATAGACCTTTTTGTTGTTTTCATAGACGGTGTACAGTGCTGAAGTCATGGAGGAGTCAGAAATCCATTTGGTTTTTCTTCCTTCATCACTTCCGCAATTTGAAGAATAACACCTTTATTTTGTCGTTGTCAATATCTAATCTCGATTTTTTCGTTAAGAAGTGTGTAGTCATCTCTCATTTTTTTAGTTAAGAAATGCAATCAATTCTCAGTTTTGTGCTTAAAAAATGCAGTCAATTCTCAGAAAAGGCGGGTTAAGGTCGTTGCTGGTAGCCTTTTTTCTGAGCAAAACTCCCTATTTGAACGGCTGGACGAGCGCACCTAAAAACAATACAAATATTTGTGCTTAAGAAATGCAGTCAATTCTCAGAAAAGGCGGGTTAAGGTCGTTGCTGGTAGCCTTTTTTCTGGGCAAAACTTCCCATTTGGACGGCTGGGCGAGCGCACCTAAAAACAATACAAATACAAGAACCTTGCAGGGATAACTGGACTTCCCCCCAAGAAAAATAATGAAACCCTTACCGCAAGGTAGTCTTGGCGATTGATCGACTACCCTTGACTGGCTACAATCGACTCGGAAGGTTAACTGGAGCCTGTTTTGATTGATCGCACCTATGCTTTCATTATCAAGCGATCGCTGGCTCTAGCCAAGAGCTGCCATGTACATATAACTGAACTTCCCCCGTATAAACATACTAGCTATGGCTAAAAGTCTTACAGAGCCTGATCTCAAGCAATACAATACCAATGAACTACTGGAGACAAAATCCTGAAGTTCTTACGCAGATAGGGTTTGAGGCAAAAATTTTCAAATTTGACCTTTAGACCATTATAGCTTGTTTCGGGGCAGAAAACCAGCAAAAACATGGCTACAGAGCGAATCCCTTACTCTAGAGATTAATGACACTATTATGCAAGTGAGTAATTATACTTGTCCCTAAAACTGGTTTCTAGCAAGGCTTTCAAAATAGCTTGACATAAAACCTGATTTAGGGGTTACAAAGGTGAGATGCTCCCATCAGTTTAAGAGTGCCAATACCTTTTTTATCTGTAAAGGTAATATGACGTTTATTTGCTGATAGCTTCCATCCAGATACTTTATACTCAACAGAACGGGAATGTTTTTTAAACTTAGGGTAGCCTTTCTTTCCTTTAATTTTATTTTGGCAATTATCGTAAAACTGAGTAATTGCCCGCAAGGTTCTTTCTAAGGCAGTCTGGCAAGCATGGGAGTTTAAATCATCAACAAATTTAAACTCTTTCCTTAATGCTGTGTTGTACCGAAATAACTCTGTTTTGCCAACACCATGATTATCCATCCAATAACGCAGGACTTTATTGCGAACAAATTGGGTTGTCCGTATTGCTTCGTTAATGGCTTCTATCTGATTAGGTTTTGGCTTAACCTTGTATTCTAGTACAAACATCTTGACACTGCTCGACCGAGTATCAATATCTTAGCACAAAATTCTTTAAGTTGACAATATATATTTAAGTGGAGGACGGGGCTTGTAAGCTAAAACGCACTTAAACCACCTAAAATAGAAATAGTAATTTTAGAAAAATCCTACTTATGCCAGCCAAAGATTTCCTAGACTTAGAAGAAAAGAAAAACTTACAAAAAGCTCTTAAAGAAGAAGAAAGAGCAGAG
>NZ_JAPZSZ010000291.1:0-12686 GCF_027532095.1 Microcystis sp. LE19-195.1E | reverse complement strand
CAAGCTTTTCTGGTCGGAACCCCCTAAGCCGAGTTTTCAAGGTGCTGCGCCGTCCACTTGGTTTTCGAGACTGGCCTTTTAATTCTAACGTAAAGCCAACCTAGAACGGCGGGGTTTCAGACCCAAAATTTCCGATGATTACCTGTCCTCGTTGTCAGCACAAGGTCGATAGTCAAGCCTTGCAATGTCCCTACTGTGCTAATATTTTCAAGGCCTATGGTCATCCCGGCATGACCCTGCATCAAGCTGTCACCGGCGAGTTTTTATGTCAAACTTGTCTTTATCATGGCGATGATAGCTGTAATTTTCCCCAACGTCCCTACGCTAGTAGCTGCACTTTATACAAAAATAGCCAAATGATAGCAGAAAAAATTCCTCCTCTCCCTCTGCCTAGGGTTTTTAAAAATTGGTGTCTCAGAAATAAGGGATTATTGCTATTATTAACCCTGATTTTGGGCAGTATTGCCCTAGCTTTTATAAACTCACGTCGTTAATTTTCTTGCTGGCGATCAAGCCTTGATATAGCTCTAGATCGAACCAGAAAGTTGTGCCAATTCCCACTTCACTAATCAAATTAATTTGACTATAGTGCTTTTCAATAATATTTTTGACGATCGATAATCCTAATCCCGTCCCTTCTAGGGTATGAACGCGATTTTCTACCCGATAGAAGCGATCGAATATGGCACTTTGATCCTCGGCATCGATGCCAATACCAGTATCGGATACTTCCACGCGAATTTTGGGAGTTTCTTGGGGATTATCTCTGCTTATTTTATAGGCACGAATCACCACTTTACCGCCAGCAGGAGTAAATTTTAGGGAGTTACCGACTAGATTAGTTAATACCTGTAAAAGTAGATCATAATGACCTAAAATTGGTAGTAAATTGGCTTCAATTTCCGAGCTTAATTCTAGTCCTTTATCCCTAGCATTGAGTTGATAGGTCCTTAGGGTTTGTTCGATTAATTGTCCGATATCGATCGCATCTAAGTTATAGTTACGGGAGGATTCTAACCGAGAAAGATCGAGAACATCATTAACCAAACGAGTTAAGCGATCGGTTTCATGATTAGCGGTTTCTAAAAACTCTCTTTTTTCTGTATCGCTGAGATCCTCACCAAATTCTGTCAGGGTTTCAATAAAAGATTTGATGTTAAATAAAGGGGTTCTTAACTCATGGGAAACATTGCTGATAAATTGACTTTTTGCCTCATTTAATTCTGTTTCTCTAGTTATATCCTGTAGCGTCATGGCAATTCCCCGGACATTCTCCCGATGCTGATCGAATACCTGAGTTAACAAAAGGCGAATTGTCCGGGTTTTCGGGTTAGTTAAAGATAATCTAAATTCTGCTGGGGAATAGTTATTATTTTCCTGATCAATAACAGCATTTTTAGGATGATGATTTTGATTAGCCGATTCTTCTGGCTGGAGGGTTTCTCCTGCCGCAATTTGATAGAGAGGTTTAGTTAGTCTAACCGTTAACTCCGAAGGAAAAAGATGTAGAACATTTTTACCGATAATTTCCCGATCTTCCCAGCCAAATATTTCCCGAGCTGCGGGATTAATTAATAATAATTGAAAATTAGTATCTAAGAGAATCGCCCCATCAGCAATAGTGGACATTAACGTATCTAATTTGGCTTTTTCGGCGGTCATTTCTTCGATATTTTGTTCTTCGTATCGTTCTAACTTTTCCGCCATTTCATTAAAACTGAGAATTAATTCCCCTAACTCTCCTCCCAAGGGTAAATCAACGCGCTGCTTAAAATTTCCTGCTGCAATATTTTTGACGCCGACTAATAACTCCTTGATCGGTTTGGTGATAGTTAAAGCATTAAAAACCGCCCCCAGAATCACCATAGCCCAAATCGAGACAAAAACGGCAATAGTCACATCACGGGTTAGATTAGAAGAAGCGACCACAATAGCGTTAGGATTGATCCCGATCGCTAATACTCCCAAATATTTGCCCTCATGATTTAAGGGAACAAAGACATCGGTTACTTCACCGTCGGGGGTTTTATGCTGACGGACGAGGGGAGTTTCCGCATTTTCGCCATAATTTTCCGGTAATTGAATGCGACGCTCAATCGTCAGGGAGTTCTTAACTTCGGCGGTAGAATAGGGAATGCCGAAAAATATTTGACCCTCCTCGTTAGCGTAGATCAAATAACGCACACTGGAGGTACTACTATAAAAACGGGCTGAAAAACGGGCTAAATCGGTTAAATTGTCCTCAGCAATCAGAGGGGAGACATTAGCGGCTAATAACAGCCCTAAATCCCGGCCAAAACGGGTATCATTGAGACGGACATCCTGCTGGATCGTGTGAACCGCCCAAAAGGTTAAACCACTCATCAACAAAGAAACGGCTAAAGTAGCCGCGGCCATTAATTTAGTTTGGAGAGTGAATTCGGACCACCAACGGGCGATCGCTTCTCGGAGAATGAGCAGAAAATTAAACACGGTTAGGCAGGATTAATCGGTGTTCTTGAGGAGTCTATCGCTCAAATCGCGGGTTAATATAATCATCTTAACTCATTAAACCTCTTGCATAATTAATTTTTCAGGGTTCAAAAACGGCAAAAATAAGGATTAAACGGCATAAAGTCTGTAAATAGACCATTTAACTGATTATTATTCCTTCTTAATTCTCCTGACTACTGACTACTGGCTACTGACTCCTAACCCTAACAACAATTTTTGATTTTTACAAGAGGTCTATTATCTAAGCTGGCAGTAATCTCACCTAAGTCTCCGAGAAAGTCAAGAAATGCCCAAAAGCGCCAAGAGTTGTAATTTTAGCCACCCCCGGTACTTCTGTGGTGTAGATACTGAACACACCTAGATTTTGCCGTTGACTAGAGGTTTCGATCGCTGGTTTTAAGATTTGATTTTTGATCACATTTCTGGCTGCCACTGGCAAAGAATCGATCGAGCCACAGAGACTGATTTTCTCGCAAGCGATTTTGTCGGCATGAGCGAGGAGTTTTTCCGAGGCGTATTCGCTGTAAAGTTCTTGGGGTGGATTGGTAAATCCCATAATCCCCGCTACCACCCCCAAGGCGATCGCTCCCTTGAAGAAATTACCCCCCATAGCTACTTAGCTCCTTGATTTTGTCTTCTCCACTCTATTTTGACAAGACATTTGCGATCTGGCTAGGGAGCGGCGTTAACTTCTTAAACCAATACCGGGTGCATAGCACTCTAGTACATTTCCCGTCAGACTGCAGCTAATTAACAGATAATCACAGTGAGAACAGGCGGTGCTAACGAGATGGTGTTCTAAAATATGCTGTCTTTCGGCAAAATTTCCACAATTAGGACAGCGTACTTGTTGCAGGGTGATCATAGCAAACCTCATTAATTAGTTATCTTCTGTATATCAAGCTAGTTTTTCTTGATCCCAATCGGTTTAAGTCTATTTTTTCCTTGATCCCCATTATGGAGTAGATCATCTGATCTTGCTAGTAATTTTTACTAAACTTTGCAATTTTTCTGGAAAATTTTAATAATTTCTTTCTGGTGTTTTTTACCTTGATCGGATAGGTATCGGTAATTTTGGGGAAGAGAAAACCAGTAAGTGAACTATTGATCCCTTACTGCTATAATTACGGCTGAGATTATTGATTATCCTATGAAGTATGCTCTGGTTCACGAGTGGTTAACCCCAAAGGCGACGGGGGGATCGGAATTAGTGGTTAAGGAGATTTTACAATGTCTAGAGGCGGATTTATACGCTTTGATCGATTTTGAGTCCACTAATCCCGATAGTTATCTCTATGGTCGCTCGATCGGGACAACTTTTCTGCAAAATTTCCCGAAAGCGAGAAATGGCGTACAAAAATACTTACCTTTTCTTCCCCTAGCGATCGAGCAGTTAAATTTAGAGGATTATGATGTGATTTTATCCTCCTCCCATTGTGTGGCTAAAGGGGTGTTAATTCGACCGGATCAGGTGCACATTTGTTATTGTCACACTCCGATGCGTTATGCTTGGGATTTAACTTTTGACTATCTGGCTAATAGTAAGTTAGGACAAGGATTACCCGGTATTTTCACCCGTTATCTCTTGCATGGTTTGCGTCAGTGGGATGTGATTTCTGCTAATCGTGTGGACTATTTTCTGGCTAATTCCCACCACACCGCTAGACGAATTTGGCGCTGTTATCGACGGGAGGCAAAAGTTATTTATCCTCCCGTACAAATCGAGCGTTTTCCCTACCAAGAGAAAAAAGAAGATTTTTATTTAGTAGTCTCTCGTTTGGTTAGTTATAAAAAAGTCCCTTTAATTGTGGAAGCGTTTAATCAATTGGGATTACCCCTAGTGGTTATTGGAGATGGTCCACAAATGGCTTTAATCCGACAGTTAGCTAAGGATAATATTCAGATTTTAGGTTCCGTGTCCGATCGAATAGTAGCAGAATATATGTCGAAAGCAAAAGCGTTTATTTATGCTGCCTGTGAGGATTTTGGTATTGCTTTAGTGGAAGCGCAAGCTTGTGGTACTCCCGTGATTGCATTTGCTGCCGGAGGTGCTTTAGAAACCGTGCGAGAGCTGCGGGAAAATTCTCCCCAGGGAACAGGATTACTTTTTGGGGAACAAAATCCCCAATCTTTGCTGGAAGCGGTTAAATATTTTGTTGATCACGGTGATAAAATTGATCCGGAAGATTGTCGGCAACAGGCTAATAGATTTACTCCAGAGGTTTTTAGAAATGCTTACAGTTTGTTTATAGAGGAACATTCAATATCTAAAAATTATTGCTAAGTTTAATTAGAGCAGTTATCTTAATGGTGAGCTAGGAATTTTTCGTTTTAGGGAGTCGGTCATCGGTCGTCGATAACAAATTAGGTTACACTTTATCTTGATGAGAAACTCTGTATTTCACCAATGGTGAGAATGCAGTCAATGCGCCCAAAATGTAATATTATGGATATTTATCTAAAGTGGAGATGCCAACGCTGATAGCTTACCGTGGTGCTTGTGATGACAGAAAAGCGAGGATTATAGCCGTGCCTTGGAATCGAGTTAATCAATGGGTAGAAAGACGCTCTTTAGTGGCCTTAGAATCAGCTTATCAGAGAGCGCTGAAAATTAAAGCGATCGAAGATAAACATTTTGGGGGACAAAAAATTTCCCCGGCTGCCGTGGGAGGAAAAAGTGTTTATGATTACTTTCAAAGTACCCTAGAGCGAGAATTATTACAGATACGTTTCGATTTAACTCAAGTGCGTCTGGGTAATTTTATCAATCCGCAAACTAACCCAGAAAATAATAACATCTTAGAGACTTTAAAGGTGATCGAGGACATTATCGGTAAATATCGCCTAGATTTAGGGGAATTGCTGCCCCCATTACCGAATAATCAAACCCCAAATCTGCCTAATACCAATCTCACCAGTGATAAACCCAGGGATAAAGATAACCAGATAATTTCTCCTGCAACCAGTAATAAATTTTTTAACTTCCAGCAAGAATTAACCCCCGAATACGAACAAACCGTTATTAAACAACTCCGTACCCTGCGACAACAGCAACGTATTGCTATTCGTTTTATCCTGATTATTATTTTAGTTCCTCTCTTGGTGCAGGTTATTAGTAGAAACTTTATTTTTAGCCCTGTTTTAAACTATTTTGGTGTGGATAGAGCGAAAATATCAGAAGTTTATATTTCTCAGGAAATTGGCGAAAAATATCTCAGGGAATTTGCTAGACTTCAAGAAATTGAAGAAATCAAGCAGGTTTTAGGAGTAGTAAAAGCAGGGCATAAATCAGAAGAAAATTTTCGGGAACAGGTGGAGGAATTATTCAGAGAAGCGGGTTATGAAAGTCAAGATGGTTGGAAAAACTTACTCTCCGATATCACTGGATTAATAGCCTTTATTGCGATCTTAATTTTTGGTCGTCAACAATTGGCAATTACGCGAGCTTATGTTAGTCGTTATTTTCTCAGCTTAAATGATATAACCAAAGCCTTTATCTTTATTCTCTTTACCGATATATTTGTCGGGTTTCACTCGGCGGAGGGTTGGACGGTAATCTTAGAAACTTTGTTCCGGCACTTTGGTTGGCGCGAGAATATTACATTTATTAGCTTGTTTGTGGCCACGGTTCCCGTTATCCTAGATACCATCTTTAAACTATTAATATTTAATTATCTGACTCGTAAATCTCCCACTGCCGCAACTATCCTAGAAAAGATGAACCAGTAACGCCCTATGATCCTTAGTATTGCCGATACCTTCATTAAAAGACCCGTTCTGACCACAGTTTGCTCGATTTTAATCGTTTTGATCGGAGCGATCGCTGTTCCCTTTTTACCCCTAGAAAAACTGCCCCAGTTGGCATTTATTCAGGTAGCGGTAAATGCCAACTATTTGGGAACCGATGCCAAAACCGTACAGGATAACGTTACCACGGTACTCGATCGCCAGATTAACGGGACAGAACAGATTGTTTATATGCAGTCCCAGAGTACCAACACCGGACAAAGTACGGTGAATGTCTTTTTCCCGGTGGAAATGGATCGTAACATTGCCCAAGTCTTGGTACAAAACCGTGTCAGTACTGCGGCCGCTAGTTTACCGGAAGAAGTGAACCGGCAGGGGGTGACAACCAATACCCAATCCCCCAGCGTTACCCTTGCCTACGGGATTTCCGCCAAACCGGATGAAAAGGGCAATTATCCCTACGATACGGTCTTTTTAAGTAACTTTGTCGATCGGGTCATCGATGCCGAGATTCGCCGGATCGAGGGGGTTGGTAGTACAACAATCATCGGGGAGAGGGAATACGCCCTACGTTTTTGGCTTAATCCCGATGCTTTAGCCGCTAGGGGCGTATCGGCGGAACAAGTAGTACAGGCGATCCGAGAACAGAATATTCAGGTGGGTGCGGGGACAATTGGCGGTGATCCCAGTCCCGAAGAGCAGCAATTCCAGATCGCCATTCGCGCCGTTGGTAGGGTGGCCACCGGGGAGGAAGCGGAAAATATTGTCGTCAAAGTCGGGGAAAATGGCGATTTAATCCGAATTAAAGACGTAGGACGCGCAGAAATCGGAGCCGAAAGCTACAGTACCGCCGCCTATTTCGACAAATCCCCCGCCGTTGTCTATATCGTCTATCAGTTACCCGGTTCCAACGCTTGGAATACTGCCAAACTGGTAAAAGAAAAAATGGCGGAACTAGAACCAAGTTTCCCCCCGGGGTTAAATATCGCCATTACCCTCGATAATACCGCCTTTGTCGCCGCTTCCCTAGAAGAAGCCTTTGGCACTCTGGTTGAGGCGATTTTACTGGTTATTCTCGTCATTTTTATCTTCCTTCAGGATTGGCGCACCACGATCATTCCGGCGATCGCTATTCCCGTATCTTTGATCGGAACCATGGCCGTCGCCCTGGCTTTAGGCTATTCTCTCAATAACCTCTCCTTGTTTGCCGTCATTCTGGCCACTGGTTTAGTGGTGGACGACGGCATCGTGATCGTAGAAGCGGTATCGGAAAAATTACGGCAGGGAATGCGGCCATTTCAAGCTGCCCTCGATGCCATGGGCGAGTTAACCTCGGCGGTGATTGCTAGTTCTCTTGTACTGCTGGCAGTTTTTATTCCCGTCACCTTCTTCCCCGGTACGGTGGGGATCGTTTATCGACAATTTGCCGTCATCATCTCCGCTTCAATTATCATCTCCACCTTTAACGCCCTCAGTTTTTCCCCCACCATGTCGGCGATTATCATGAAAGCGCCCCAACGCACCCGCGGACCCTTGGGACTGTTTTTCGAGGGCTTTAATCGGGGTTTCAACGCAGTTAAAGAAGGCTATCGACGCTCGATCGAATTTCTGATCCGCATCCGTTTTTTAGTGTTACCATTCTTTATTGCCGCCCTCTTTCTCACAGCTTGGAGTTATAGCACCACTCCCCAGGGTTTTATCCCCGAAGAAGACCAAGGTTATGCCTTCGTTTTGGTGCAAGCACCCGCCGGGGTTTCCTTGCGCTACACCGACCAGGTTATCCGTCAGATTAACGAAGAAATTCTCGACGGTATCGAAGAAATCGAACACTTTGTCGGTATGGCGGGCTTTAGTTTTGCCGGAAGTGGTAGCAACCAAGGACTATTTTTTGTCAAGTTAAAAGAATGGTCGGAACGGCCCGGCGAAGATAAGTCAGTTTTCGGGGTTCTGCGGAAAATTAACCAACAATTAGCCACTAAAGTCCCAGATGCTCGCGCTTTCGCCGTTAATGCGCCCCCCGTGGATGGATTAAGTTCTACCGGCGGTTTCGAGTTATTTATCCAAAACCGCGCTTCTTTCCCCATGGACGCTTTGATTGCCAACGCTAATAAAGTCATGGCCGAGGCCCGAACAAGACCGGAATTATCGGGAATTTTCACCCAATTTACCACCGACACGCCGATGCTGGAACTTTCCATCAATCGCAACCAGCTACAGGCGCAAAACGTCGATATGCAGGCCGTTTTCGGTACCCTGCAAACCTATCTCGGTTCCAACTTCGTCAATCAATTCGTCTTAGGCGATCGCTTGTATCGAGTCTTTGCCCAAGCAGAAGCGGATTATCGCTCTAATCCTGAAGATATTAACCGTCTTTACGTCCGTTCCCGTACCGGGGCCAATATTCCCCTATCGGGTTTGGTTAGCGTCAAACGCTTCACCTATCCACCGATTATCACTAACTTTAACCTCTATCCCTCGATTAACGTTCAGGGTAGTCCCGCCCCCGGTTTTAGTACGGGACAGGCGATCGCAGTGATGGAAGATGTTTGTCGGAAAGTCCTGCAGCCCGGTTTCGGTTACGCTTGGACGGGTACAGCTTTCCAAGAAAAAACTTCCGCCGGGGCTGCCCCAGTTATCTTCGGATTAGCCTTTATCGTGGTTTTCCTCGTCCTTGCGGCCCAGTACGAAAGCTACATTGACCCGATTATCATCATGATTACCGTTCCCCTAGCGATCCTAGGTGCCATGGGGGCCTTACTGTTGCGGGCGAATTTCCTACAAGTGGGTAGTCTGTTCCCGGCGGTGAATAATAATATCTATGCTCAGGTGGCTTTGGTCATGTTGATCGGTTTAGCGGCTAAAAATGCGATTTTAATCGTGGAATTCGCTAACCAGTCCCGTACTTTGGGTTTAAGTATTCCCGATGCGGCAGCCCGGGCCTCGACGGAACGCTTAAGACCGATTCTGATGACGGCTATTTCCGGTTTAGTCGGTTTCTTGCCCTTGGTTATCGCTTCCGGCGCCGGGGCGATGAGTCGTTGGTCTCTGGGAACTGCAATCCTAGGCGGTTATCTGATTTCCACGGTGTTGAGTTTATTTCTCGTCCCGGTGTTGTATGTGCTGATCAAACAGTTCGAGGCCCGATTCCTCTCCTCGAAACCCCCGAAAAGTGGCGGTTCTGGCGGCAAAAAAACCCCTTCTCTCGATGGGGAAAGGAATACATCAGAAACCCCCATAGAAGAAGGGGCCATTTCCTCTTTGAAAATCTCTCCTCAGTCCCCGAATGACTAGGGTGTTAGATTTTGGGGTTTTGGGGTTTTAGGGTTTTAGGGTTTTAGGGTTTTAGTTGAAATTCCCCCACCTCCCCACTTCCCCACCCCCCCACTTCCCCACACCCCACACCCCACACCCCACACCCCATCTCTGATAACTGAAAATAATGAGTCTAGAATCTACTGCTAACGAGGCGATCGCTCATAATTTAGAGCAATTCCTGCTAGTTTTGACCATTTCCTTGAGTGTCGCCACTTTATCGAGAACCGTTGCCTTCCTCCGCAAAATTCCCTACACCCTGCTGTTAGTGATTGTCGGTATGGGTTTAGCTTTTTTAGATTTGCGTCTAGTTAATCTTTCCCCGGAATTAATTCTGGAAATTTTTCTGCCTCCCCTCCTTTTTGAAGCCGCTTGGAATATTCCTTGGGCTAAATTAAAGGAATATTGGGTTACTATCGTCCTTTTTGCCGTTATCGGGGTAATTATCTCCGTTTTGGGAGTCGCCTATCCCCTACATATCTTTGCTAATTTACCCCTATCGATCGCTTTTCTGTTGGGTGCTGCCCTAGCTGCCACCGATCCCGTCTCTGTGATTGCCCTATTTAAAGAATTGGGGGCCAGTAAAAAACTAACGATCCTGATGGAAGGGGAAAGTCTCTTTAATGATGGGGTCGCTGTGGTCGCTTTCGTCCTCTTGGTGGGGATTCCCTTAGGAGTCGACACCTTTTCCGTCCCCGTGACGATCGCTCGTTTCTGCACCTTTGTGGGGATTGGGATCGGTGTCGGTTGCGTGATCGGTTTCGGCATTTCCTACCTTACCCAACGCTTCGATTTGCCTTTTGTGGAACAGTCTCTTACTCTAGTTTCTGCATACGGAACCTATCTCGTCACGGAAAAATTAGGCGGATCCGGTGTGATTGGGGTGGTAATTGTCGGGATTATTCTCGGTAATCTCGGTTCCCGCATTGGGATGAGTCCCCGCACCCGCTTGGTAGTTAGCGAATTTTGGGAATTTATCGCCTTTTTTGTCAATTCCATCATCTTTTTACTGATCGGCGATCAAACCCGTTTTGAGAGTCTCGGTAGTCACTTAACCGGGATTTTAATAGCGATCGCCGCTATGGTGGTTTCCCGTTTGCTGTCCATTTTTGGACTAGGGGGAATTAGTAACCTAATTACGGGCAATAGGATCAGTTTTAAGGAAAGAACGGTGTTATGGTGGGGAGGATTGCGCGGTTCGGTTTCGATCGCCCTAGCGTTAAGTGTTCCTACGTCTATCCCCTACCGTCAAGAAATTATTGACGTGGTTTTTGGGGTGGTTTTATTTACTTTATTGGTGCAAGGATTATCTATACAATGGCTGTTAAATGCCCTCAATCTTATCGGTGATCAACCGATTCGCACCGAATATTCGGCCTTAATTGCTCGTCAGATTGCCTTAACTAGGGTTGCCAATTATCTGCAACAACCAGAACGTTTTCCCGATATCGATCCCGAATTTTATCGCGACAAAAAAACTCTGGTGGAAGGACAATTAAAGTCCTTGGCAGATCAGTTGCAAAAATTACTACAGGAACACCCACAATTAAAAGATGTGGTAGCCGAACAATTTCAAGATACTTTACTTGATATCGAAGCTAATACCTACGCAGAATTAATTCGAGCCGGTCGTTTAAATGAAAATCTCGTTCCCCTTTTAGTGGAGGTAGAAGAAGAAAAAGAGATGGTTTAATGATCAAGTCATGGAAAATCAAAGAATTTTTGCTAAAAATTGCTGAGTTCGATCGGATTGGGGATGATTAAAAAATTCTGCTGGGGGGGCAATTTCCAAAATTAAACCCTGATCCATAAATACCACTCGATCGGCCACTTCTCGCGCGAATCCTACCTCGTGGGTGACACAAACCATGGTCATCCCCGATTTGGCTAAACTTTGCATCGTTTCCAAGACTTCTCGCACCATTTCTGGGTCTAAAGCTGAGGTGGGTTCATCGAATAACATCACCTTCGGCTGCATGGCCAAAGCGCGAACGATTGCCACCCGCTGCTGTTGTCCTCCCGATAACTGGGGGGGATATTTAAGCGCTTGTTCGAGAATACCAACTTTTTCGAGGAGTTTTCTCGCTATTTCCTCCGCTTGCGCTTTTTTCCAACTGCGCACCCAGATGGGACCGAGGGTGACATTATCTAATACCGTCAGATGGGGAAAGAGGTTAAATTGTTGAAAAACCATGCCAACTTCCTGACGGATTGCCTCGATATTTTTCAGGTTGTGGGAAACAGTTATTCCGTCAATAATAATGCGGCCTTTTTGATAAGATTCTAACCCGTTAAAAGTGCGGATAAAGGTGGATTTTCCCGAACCGGACGGCCCCATAATCACGACAACTTCCTGTTTATTAACGGTGAGATTGACTCCCCGCAAAGCATGAAAGCGGTTATCATACCATTTTTCCACAGCTTCGGCAATTATAATCGGTTCACTGTTGTGAGAGTCCATATTTTTGAGAGTTTATTGATTATCTGTATCGGGAAACCACTGTTTCTCAAGAATTTGTCTCAGAGAGTAGGGACAAATTATCGGTAAATTTTTTAATCCTGTCTTTTTTTCGGCAATTAAGCGAGCGTTTTCATAGATATTTTCTAACTCTAGTTCTATAAATTTGCTTAAATTGGTGGTGAGCTTATATTCTAATTGTACTCGAAAAGTGATAATCTCTGCCGCCCAATGATTACTATTTTTTTCTCTTTCTGTCGTCCAAAATTGATAGAGTAGCAGCTGGATTATTATCGATAAAATTAAACTTTTAACAGCAGTTTTTTCGCTTCGTCTCAAAGCTGCCAACTCCTCGATTAAATGTTCGTAATCTACCCGATCGAACTGACGATTTTTTAATAACTCGATCGTCTCGCTTAACCAGCGATCATACTCCCGTTCATAAAGCTGTTCTAAAGCAAGCATTATCTTTGATCAAATGGGGACATGATTAAAAATAACCCGTTCCTAGGAATGATAGCATAAAAGATGCGGCTCTTCGTTACTTGGTATGGTTCGATCGGGTGGCAGAAATCGGCTAAATCCTTATCTGGCAAGAGACTTAATTGATTAGCTCGTTCTAGATTGAAAACAATTGACAAATATTGCGGCAATGTCTTTCTATATAAGGGTTTCA
>NZ_JAPZSZ010000278.1:0-8105 GCF_027532095.1 Microcystis sp. LE19-195.1E | reverse complement strand
ATAAAATTGATTCAGGCTTTTTAACGGTCTGCCATTAATCAACAAAGGGATAAAGTCCGGTTGATTTGAAGTTACAGCCATCAAATTATCTATGCCTAAATCTATCGCAGCTATCTTTTCATTAGGAGCTAAGAACTGTTCAGTTTTCTCATAAATTACCTCGATTACATAACAATCACATTTAGGAACTATTCTAACTTCTGCTATGCGATCCGCTACTCTCGTCGGCAAGGCATTGAAGTACCTGATAGTTTGACTAATCCTTGCCGAAGACCTACTTTGCTTAGGGATTGAATCGTGTAAACTAAGAGATTTCGTCCTTTTTTTGGCTCCTTATAGCTTGGGATTTTGGGTTTTCCCAGAAATTTATCGGGGTGACTTTTAAACTCCGATGAAGCGGCAAAAAATGATGGCCAGTTTTTGTCTAATCCTCTTAAAACTTGTTGGGAAACTTTAGCGGGTAAAGCTTGATACTGTTCTGTCTTTTTCATGAGAGAGGCCATCTGATTATAGGTCAAATAGCCATGGCCATAAATGAAGTTTTGTCGGATTAAATAATTGGCTGAGTTGTAGAGATTTTTAGACTGCCAAGATAAATTATCTATCTCAGCCCAAAATCTATGTCCTTTCTTGATAATGTGTCTTTCGGCTACTAACATTATTGTCCGTTGTCTTTTAACTCAGCTATAATCTTTTCTGTCTTTCTTTTCGACCTTCTTAATCCGTAAATTCGAGAACAAAAAGAGGTAATAATGGCTATTAAATCTGACATCAACTCATCTTGATTATCCTCACTTTGATTGACAACCTCCAGTTTTTTATCTAGTTCTTTTAACAAGATTTCTAGATAATTAGTCCCAAATCTGGCTAGACGGTCTTTGTGTTCAACAATTAAAACATTATAATTGGGGTCAACTAGAATTTTGGCTAATTGTTGGCGATTATCGTTTAATCCACTGCCTACTTCTTTGACAACTTTGTAGATTTTGTAGCCTCTGGCAACAGCATAATCTTTTAATCGGTCAGCTTGTCTATCTAGATTGTCTTTATTTTCGGCACTGGAAACTCTTGCATAAATGCAAGCTATCAAGTCGGGTTTTGAATGGTTGTCATCCGTTATGATAATTGTACCAGAAGGCAATTGATAACCTGTTAAATTCCCTTGTTTCCACCACCTCCAAGCCGTTCGATAACTTATTCCTGTTTTTTTTGCATAGTCTGATAGTTTCATATCTATATATTGCCATGCCTGACTATATCTGACTATATTTGTATTGAAACTTTACAATACCAAATCCAGTTATTAAAGACTGATTATCTATTCCTTCTTTTGCATGAGTGCCTCTTGCATGAGTGCCTATCCTGATATGTAGCCTATACTCAACGGATTTAGTATAATTGCTAATCTTTGCTTCTCTTCTCATCCCTTAACCCCCCAAATGAGCATTGCCAAATTAATTATCTCGATCGTCGCTCGGCTGTTGACCGGGGCAATTTTCTATCAACCGACAGGAGAGAAAATTATCGCCCTTACTATCGATGACCTACCCACTCCCAACGATCCGGAAGGAAAATCCACCGATCGCATTTTAGCAGCGATCGCCGCTCATAATCGAGAAAAAGCCAGCCCCGTCAAGGCGACTTTTTTTCTGATCACGGGACACCTGCAACCGAACTCCACCTTGATTGAGCGTCTAATCGCCCAAGGTCACGAAATCGCTAATCACGGCAGCCAAGATCTCCGCACCAGTCAACTGGCTGCCGACGCTTTTGCCAGTCAATTTCGGGAAGCTCACGATATTTTAAGTCGTCTTGCCGGTCAAGCGCCGCGCTGGTATCGTCCCGGTCAAGCCTTCTATAATCAATCTATGCGCTCGTTTTTGGGGAAATTCCCTGGCTACGAGTCCCGATTTGCCCTCGCTTCCATGATCCCTTTAGATACCAGAAAAGGAACGAATCATCCTCAATTTACCACTTGGTATATCTCGCAATTTATTTTCCCTGGGGCGATTTTAGTGCTTCACGGTGGGTCCCCCGAAAGAGATGAGAATACGGCGATCGTACTGAAGAATTTATTAGCTAAATTACACGATCGAGGTTATCAGGTGGTGACTCTCAGCCAATTAGTTGCTCACAAACGTTATTAGGTGACATTTTCTAGGCATTAAGGACAAGAAAAGATCGCCAATTCAAAAAAAGAAAGAAGTTTTATTTGAGAATTTCTGCCTTCTTATTGTCAAAAATATTATCTATAATTTTCATTTTCTCTAGGTAAATTGGGTTGATGATAATTGATTAACTATTGAGGGGATTATTTTGATTCCTCTATTTTCTTGCGCCTAAATACACTAATATTGACATTTTCTAATCCGTACTACGAAAAGTATTGCCTAAAAAATACGGATGTTTATTGCCAGAGTGATTGCCCTTGGCTATAAATTTACATACTACTACTATGCTACTTAGTGAAGTGCGGAATGTGGGTCTTAACTAATAAAAGGTGCGATATCGATGGGGAACCAATCCCCGTCTAATACTTGTTCGAGAGTGAATATAGACTCTAGGGGAATTGTATTTTTATCGACAATTCTCCCATCAATTAGGGTTTGTCTTGCGTCTGAATAGGCCTCCCCGAAGGAATTGATGGCATGATTTTTCAGCGTTGGGGTTTTCATCTTTTTTTTCAGTTGCACTCGAAAAGTGGCTATCTCTCCTAGCCAATGACGCGCGTTTCGTTCTCTTTCCGCTGCCCAATAACGCAGTTTCAGAAGATGGATTAATAGTTGAGTTAATAAACTTTCTACGGCCTGGCGCTCACTTTTTCCCATCCATTCGACTTCCTCGATCAGATTTTCCCAGTCCACCCTGTCAAACTCTTTTCGCTTTAACAGTTCGGCGGTTTTTTCTGTCCAGAGAACAAAATCTTCCTCATAGAGAACGGAGAGCGATGGCGGGGTTTGTGCGGTCATAATAGATTTCTGACGTTGCTGATTTGAGATAGGAATCTTCTTGTGTGGGATTTTTAAAACCTAGAGCCAAACTAGCTTTTGGATAGGATGCGCAGTTGGTAAGTAGCTAGACACAATTAATTACACATATCTAACTAGCTCTTGCATGAGTGCCTTTTGCCTTTCCTAACCAAGAAGTTAATTTCGTCCTATTACTTATTCATACCTTGAGTCAGCAACACCAGCATCAGAAAAATTAATTCTGACTCAAAAATAAACTGGGCAATCCGATAAGATTATCCTGCTTAAAAAAGATCGAATTTTGTTGTCGCAATTTACCGATTAATCTTGTTACTGTTACTCTGGTAGTGCCGATGGCGCTGGCAATTTGAGCGTGAGTTAGGGGATAGGGAAGATAATAGCCTTCTACACAGGGTTGACCGTATTCTTCCAATAATAGAACCAACAACCCCATTAATCGATCGAGGGAGCGTTTTTGACCGAGAATACTCAACCAAAATAACTTACGCTGGTATTGATGGCGAAAAGTTTCCATAACAGCCGATCGCAATTGCGGCCAGCGTTCTAGATCTTCCCAGTATAACCAGACTAACTCGGTCTCGTCTAGATGAGCTTGGGCTTGTAATTGAAAGGGAAATTGAGAAACAATCTCAAAAGGTTGCCCTGCACCCACAAAACCGAGAAATACTTCCTCACTATCGGCAATAGGTAGTTGACGGGGGGATTTTTGGTCGATAACGTTAACTTGTGCCTTACCAAGAATACGAATCGCCCCAGATTCCACAAAGTATAATAGCCCGGGGCGCGTGGCTACTCTTTCATCTTTGGCAAAGGTATGGTTACGATAATGGGATTTTGCCCAGTTAAAGATTTCTGTTTCTTGACCGATTGAGGGTATAAAATCCGACGAAGGAACCGAAGAAGACATTAAAATTAATAACCCACTGGGGCGTTGAGGGAACTGTAAACTAATGTAACAAAAAATTTCTGCGATTGGGGGGGGTCTTGTGGCCGGTAGATGGTTATCGGTCAATAATCCCTAAAAGTTGCGGGGATTGGGCAGATAGGAGAATTATTAAGTATTCTTAAGAGTATCCCCGCCCCAATGTTACAAAAGCTAGATAATCACCCTATCTATTTTTAACTTTTTCTCGCTTTTCTGGGGACTATGGCTTAGGATAGGATGCGTAACTATAATTTTCTATCCGATGATAAATGATAGATGATAGTTGATAGATAACTTAAATTTATACTTTTCCTTAAAAACTTCGGTCAAACTTGTATGAATAGCATTAGACAAAAAGTTGAATCCCTCTTGAATCAATTACCAGATGATTGTTCAATTGAAGATATTCAGTATCATTTATACGTTCTGGAGAAGGTGCGTCAAAGTTTGAACGCTGCCTCTCTGGAGAATACAATCCCCCAAGAAGAAGTTGAGGGTCTTTTAAACAAATGGCTGATCGAGTGAATTATCGCCTTGTCTGGTCGCCCAAAGCAATTGAAGACGTGGATGCGATCGCATCTTATATTAGTCGAGATTCCCCGTCCTACGCGGCGGCCGTCGTGCGTCGAATTCTTGATATAAGCTATTCTTTAGAAAATTGTCCCCTAGAAGCGAAAAAATGCGCCGAGTTTAGCGATGATACCATCCGAGAAAAGTCTGCCTATGCCTACCGTCTGATCTATCAAATTCAAGGGTCAGTAGTTATTATAGCGGCGATCGTCCATAGCAAGCATTTCTTGGATTGATCGAGTCAGTGATCAGTAATCAGTGGTCAACCGTTAGGAGTTAGGAGTTAGGAGTCAGTCAGGAGATAGGGGACAGGTTTTAGGTGTTGGAGGTTGGGGTTTTGGGGTTTTGGGGTTTTAGTTCAATTTCCCCACTTCCCCCCGCAACGCGCACGAAGTGGTCTCCCCACTTCCCCACTTCCCCACTTCCCCTAACCCGCACCCCCCAATTTTGAGCCTAATTCCCGCTTAATCCGGTTGAGAATCGAGGTTTCATCGAGGGAATCGAGAATACTGGCCACCACTGCCTTCGGGCCATCGGGTCCCCAGGTGGCCCCATTAGCGAGATAGGTTTTCGTCACTTGGCCGATCGCGTAACAGGATACACCGGCAACTCCCGCTTGAGTCAGGGCGATCGAAGTATAGGGAAGGAGAGAAATGCCGCCAGTGGCAGGAATCGAGAGACCGAGTAATCCTTTTAGGGAACTTAAGCCCAAAACCGCTAAAAATTCGCTGGCACTAATGCCCCCCATATTGAGGGCAATTTTTTGTAAAAGAGCGATCGCCCCCTGACGAGTTAAATCGATGCCGTATAAGCGAGAAAGAGCGAGAATCATGGCTAGATCGATAACTGCCCCCGTAAACAGATCCAACACCGTCACCGGATTCAGAGCGATCGCCGATGCTTTGATCATCACTGCTTTTTGAATCAATTGATTAGCGCCGCGATCACGGATAGCCATTTTGCGGGCGACAATTTGCTCGTTTACCTCGTCCGCATACAGCATAGAATTGAGTGCTACGAGCGATTTACCCTCTCGCTCTAGAATTTCCAAAATTTTGAGTTTCAGGGCTTCTATCTGGGGTTTTACCCGAAATCGTTGCGTTTTAAGCCGCCCATCCTGACCCTTGACGGTCTCCGCCACGAGGGGAGAGGCCGCCACCATAACAATCTCATCGGGGGAGAGTAATTCTTTCACCCGTTCTGAGGCGATTTTCTCATAGATAGCGAGGCGATCGACTTCTGGATACTGATCGATTTTATTAAAGACCAAAATCATCGGTTTTCCCGCTTCCCGCAACTTGGCCAGGGCGGAAAATTCCACTTTGGTCATATCACCGGAGATGATAAAAAGAATTAAATCCACCTGCTGCGCCACCTGACAGGCGAGAATTTCCCTCGTTTGCCCATCTACCTCATCAATACCGGGAGTATCAAGCAATTGCACCTGAGCATTACCCTGGCCGTTCAGGGTCAGACGCGCTAGATTGGGGAAAGTATCATCGCTGCTTAACTGCCAATTTACCCCTTTAATGGTGCGGGTAACTCCGTGTAGAGGGCCGGTTGTAAAGATTTCTTGACCGACCAGAGCATTTAAAATCGAGGATTTTCCCCGGCCCACCAGACCAAAAGCGGCAATTTGAATCAGGGATCGATCGAGTTTTTCTAGCAGGGCCACTAGGCGATCGATCTCCGCTTCTAGACCAATTTTCTCGATCGAGGTAAGATCCAGACGCTCGACAAGTTTGCTCAGAGAATTGCGTGCCTGATTATAGTTGAGTTCTTCTTGAATAGTGCCGACACCTCGAAGCGCTTGTTCTAGGTCTTCGGTATTCCAAGCTCGATCGAGGAACGGGTCAGAGGTCATTTCAGTTATCAGTTATCAGTTATCAGTGACTGAGTGGGTAGGTGTTAAAAATTGTCAGATACTCCCCTTATCAAGGGGGGATTAAGGGGGTATCGGCACTCCCCTTATCAAGAGGGGATTAAGGGGGGAACCATCTTCAATTTAATTATAACCAGCTTATTATTAAGGACAATCAGGATGAGTGTCATCTACGACTTGGAACACATCACCACCTATCATTATCGTAAACCGGTAACTTTTGGGGAACATCGGGCGATTTTTTTGCCTAGTGCCGGTCACGGTGAAAGAATTATCAGTTATTCTGTGGAGGCGAATATTGCCGCCAAAACGCGCTGGACTATGGATACTCTATCTAACAACGTGGTAGGGATTGAATTCGCTCAAGCAGCGTCAGAATTAATCGTTACCTGTCGATTACGGGCGGAACATTTTGGCTTAAAAGCGATCGCTGATTTTCCCCTCGATCAACGGGCGATCGAAATTCCCATCCAGTACACCCCCGATGAATGGTCAGATTTAGTGGTGTTTATGCGTCCCCACGCCGAGGATGCCGACGGCAGCCTGGCAGCTTGGGCTAAAAGTTTTGTAGCGGGGGACCAAGATGATACCCTCGATGTCATGGAAAGAATGATGGCGGCTATCAAAGATAATTTTACCTACCAATCCAGGGAGAGTGAAGGAACTCAATCCCCCGGAGAAACCCTGCGGCTAAAGTCGGGAACTTGTCGCGATTATGCTTGGTTGATGATCGAAGCTTTGCGAAGATTGGGTTTAGCCTGTCGTTTTGTCAGTGGCTATCTCTACGATGCTGCCCTCGACGGTGGTGAAGTGGGAATGACTGGCTCTGGTGCTACCCATGCTTGGTTACAGGTTTATCTACCGGGGGCTGGTTGGCGTAATTATGATCCGACTAATCAAATTACCGCCGGCTTTGATTTAATTCGAGTGGCGATCGCTCGTCATCCCGGTCAAATCATACCTCTTTCCGGTTCTTGGTTTGGTGATGCCGATGACTATTTATCTATGGATGTTAAAGTGACCATTCGCAAGCTGGGGACGCTGCCGGATTTTGATCCCAGGGAATAGGTTGAATTTCGGGTTTTTCCTTGACCAGCGATCGCAGAAAACGGGTTTCTCGGAGAAACCCGTTTTCTACTCATGCAATAAAGCGAAGATTGCCGTTTGGTTCTAGCATTTTTATCGATTTTTGTCAAGATATATTTGACACAATTTATTAGTAAAAGGGTTTCTTTTAGAAACTCTTTTTGTGCTTTCCAACTAATCCTATTTGACCTAATAGGAAAGGAAAGAACGGTTATATGTCAAAATATAGCGTTTCTAAACTGTTTTCAACTAATCCTATTTGACCTAATAGGTAAGGACTACTCGAAACCGTCGAGCCGGATTGGGGAATAGCCTTGATGTTTCCAACTCAGCAATTCTCATTTTGAAATAAATAGAGCATTAACCCCGATTTTGGCATTGAAAATATAGTACAAAATAACTATTTTTGAGGAAAGGCGATCACTAAAAAAACAATTGGCTGGACAAATTAAGTATAAATACTCAAGCAATCAAAGAGGTTGGCTGAGAACGAACGGGGTTAATTCAGGAAGATAAGCTTTTACGCATTTAAGTTACATTGACAGCATTACCCTTATTTTTAAGTTTTCTACTCCATTTAATAATCAATCCCCCTTCATTTAAAAGCTGATTGACTACTTTTTCCAGTTCTTCTTTATTTTCAAATTCTCGA
>NZ_JAPZSZ010000172.1:0-2791 GCF_027532095.1 Microcystis sp. LE19-195.1E | reverse complement strand
CAGCAAAAAAGGCTCAAACCATTACGGGACAAAGGGTTAACCTCGATTTATGATTTTCCTTGATATATCTGGGTTTCAGCGATTTTGGGCTTCTCGAAGTAAATCCCAAGCGGGGATTGGAGTTGAGGCTTTTCTCGATTTGTTTTTTGTCTAAGTCCCATTAGGAAAATCCTGAACTAATATATTGCAGAGAGCCATATCAGGACTCATCAATCCAGGCTCTCTAAATTTTCGATACCAGATTGGCGATAAGAAAACAGCTATTTCTTTTTTCAAACAATAGCAACTGGTATCGACATGGTGATATTGCTCGTTATAAGCAGGCCATTTACCTAAACTTTCACAGTCATCATGAGCAATAAATTGACCCTGCTCATCGACTATGTTTCTCAGGGCATAGGCCCAATCTAATTGGTCTTGCAGTATCGATTCTACTAACGAAGATACATGGAATGGTTCAAACCAGTTATCTTCATCAAGAAAAATCAAGTAATCGCCATTGGCAATATAGCATGATGAGCCATAAATTCGATGACCGTTGTACCTATTTTTTCCAGTCGGATATGGCAAGGACATGATATGCGTTGGCTTAATTAATTGCATCTCGCTCAATATATTTTGGGCTTTCTCTTCTCTCTCCTTGCCATCAATAACGATCAGATGTTCGATATTGTCATAATCTTGGTCTTGTACACTTTGTAAAGCCTTTTTCAACAAAGGGTTGCCAGTGGTTGGAGTAATAACTGAAACTAACATAATCAAATTATATTACTAAAATTTTCACGACGAAATTATGGATTAGTCTTGTAGGATATCTAGTCAGCAGTTTTTTCAATAAGAACCTGATAGCCTTGGTAGAGGAGTTTGATTTTACAGCCTTCTCTCATCAAGATAAAGTAGAAGGGTATTTGTCATCATCTCTAGACTACCCCGAAAACCAGAGACTTTTGACCTCACCTAACCCGCACCGCTGCCCAATAAAAATAGACTTAACAGGGTGCCGCCATTCCAGAGACTATGAACCAACATCGAGGATAATAAATTTTTCGAGCGGGTGTAAACAAAGCCAAGAACACAACCTAGGACGGTTAAAGGCAGCACTTCTGACAAATTTTGGTGAGCAAGGGCGAAAATCAAACTACTAAGAGCGATCGCAGCCCAGACCGGCAGATAACGAGTCAAAGAAGCTAGTAAAAAGCCGCGAAAGACAATTTCCTCGAAAAAAGGAGCGGCAAGGGAAGCAGTAAAGGCAAAACAGAGTAAAGCGAAGGTATTCTGGGATTCTAGAGCTAAAGTCAGCAGCGGGTTACTGCCCCCTTGTCCTTGCCAAATTAGTTGATTAAGCAAAGAAACGATAATAACGAGGGGTAAAGCGACGAAATAGCCGGCCAATCCCCAGAGAAGCCAAGGACTAAAGAGGTTAAAACGAAACCAATCGGGAGGTAAAGGGCGAAAAGGCTTGATCGCTAGGTATAAAACCGATAAACTGCTCACTGTTAAGGCTAAATAACTAACTACAACGTATATTGCTTTAGCTTCTAGGTTAAATTGTTCGGGATTGAGACTCAAGAAACTCGATAAAATCACGAAAATTACCGGTAAAACAATTTGTCCGACGAAAAAGAAACCGATAATTATTCCCCACCAGAGGGTTTCTCCTCCCCACTTAGTTTGCCAAGCGAGACTATCATCTAAAAAGAGCAGCGATCGCTGTTGACGGAGCAGCCACTGCACTAATAAAAAGATCAACAGCACAACACCGATTAAACCGCCGATAAGAGGCAAAAAAGCCAATAAAATTAGTTTAATTAACGCATTACCCGCCACTTCACTCTGTTCTTCCTCTAAAGCGAGTAAATCCTCTTGACGATTTTCGAGACTATATAATTTTTCCAGAATGGTATAACGAAACCATCCTTGAAAATTGCGCTCGATTCTCGCTTCAGCATCGGGGGCAATTTGGGGGGGTTCACTGTACAATCCCTCTAACAGCAGCGCATTTCGTAAAATAGCAGGCTTATAGTTCTTAAATTCTGATTTTTCCTTGATATCTTGCCAGATTTGCCGTGCTGAATCCAAGTCACCTTGACTAGCTTGAATGAGACTTAATTTTAGCTCTAAATCTTTTAAGGAATTGATTTCGCGCTCAAGAGATTTTTTTTGTTCGGGATTAACTGCTGATTTTTCTAGTTCGATGATTGTTTTTTTGGCACTTTTCTGGGCTGATAAATACTGTTCCTCGGCAGTGGTATAAGGAGCTTCACCGATCAGGGAAGTTTGAATTAATTTAAGATTAGCAAATTCCTCGCTATTAGGGTCAGCATCGCTGCTTAGAGTCGTGGCTTGTAGATTGATATTGGTTTGATATAGTTGAATATTCGATTGGATTTGGGGCTGATTAACACTAGAAATTAAAGCTGTAACTACTGGAGTTAAGGCAATAATTGTTAAGACAAAAGCGATCGCTTGTTTGAGACTTTGCCAGGGGAGTTTTTTTGAGAAATTATCGAACATGAAAATAGTTAAGTGGGAGTTAGGGGTTAGGTGATGGGGTTTTAGGGTTTTAGGGTTTTAGGGTTTTAGGGTTTTAGGGTGTTGGGGTTTTAGTTGAATTCCCCCATTTCCCCATTCCCCTATCCCTAATCCCTATACCCTAATTAGGGCTTGCTGAAAAAGTCATTGAAAAGTACAGGTCTCTTAATCAATGATTTCACTTAGCTACAAGCATAAGCTTTAGTTGTTGATTAATTTTTAAGTTATAACTTATCCTAATCATTGACCGAGAAAAAGT
>NZ_JAPZSZ010000005.1:0-4895 GCF_027532095.1 Microcystis sp. LE19-195.1E | reverse complement strand
ATCGATTTTCAGGTGGTCAACTACCTAATTTTCAGGGAAAAAGTCCAGGAATTTTCCCCCCGATCCCCGCAATGGCTGGCACTTTTTGAGGGGAAAAAAGTCCAAAAGTCTTATCCAACAAGGTTTTTAGATTTATTCAGCAGACCCCAATTAGATCAATGCACAATTAAGGATTTTTGTCAAGAAAATAATATTAAACTTATTATTGATGTCTGCCATGCCCACGCCCAAATTATCTGGCAATTAGCGATTAATTAAGCTACCCTAACTAATATCCCCCCCATTGGCCTCGATTTAGAACTGGCTTTTATCCGTCCCCACCTTATTATCGATTTTTTTCGGGAATATTATGTCTGAAACTATCACTCCCGCCATTAGCGATCGCATCTGTAAACACATGAACAAAGATCACGGTGATGCCGTGCTTTTCTACGCTCAAGTTTACGGTAATATTACCGATGCAGAAACTGCTCAAATGCTCTCCATCGATCCCCAAGGCATGGATTTAGCCGTAGAAAAATTAGGGGAGAGTCAAACAATTAGAATCCCTTTTGAGCGCACCCTAGAATCAGCCAAGGATGCCCATAATATTCTGGTTGAGATGCTAAAAGTTAATCAAACTACCCCTTGACAAAGCCAGATTTTGCGACTATCACCGAAAAAGACCAACCTAGAGAATTAGCCCATGAATCAGGTTAACAGTACGGGAATAAAAATACCCAAGTCTGGCTGGCGTTTACTGCCTTTTTTAGTCTTGGGTGTGCTAGTTTTTGCCTTTAATTCCTCCCTAGAATTAAATTATCTAGTTAAGGGTTATATTACTCTCTTGGAATTACAGACAGGCATCGTGGTTTTATACTTTCTTTTGGCTAAATTAGGGAAATCTCAAAAATTATGAGAAATAGAACTATAGCGGCTTTACTAGCCTTTTTTCTTGGTTATCTTGGCATCCATAAGTTTTATCTAGGGGAGAATTTGGCAGGTGTTCTCTATCTACTTTTCTTCTGGACTTTTATCCCTGGCATCATTGCTTTTTTTGAATTTATTGGTTTAATCATCATGTCAGATCAAGCTTTTGATGCTAAATACAATCCTAACTATCTCCCCAGCAATACAGAGCGAGGACTGCCGGAATCAGGCCAGCAAAAAACCGCTACTTTACTCCAGCTTAAAAAACTTTACGATCAGGGAATTATTACTGCTGAAGAATACGAAGAAAAACGCAGAAAATATTTAGATTCTCTTTAAAAAATATGTCTAATCTCTCTCCTCGCCCTCCCGAATCTTCCGAGTGGATCTGGCTGTCTTTAGTCCCAGTTTTCGGGGGACTTGCCATTGCTAATGCTGGCAAAAAAAACAATAACCAAAGTTGGTTATCTGTCGGCATTGCCCTGACAATTATCTCCCTTATTTTCCTTACACAAGAGTCTTTTCTCGTCATTTGGTTTGCCCAAATCGGTCTGGGTTTATACATCCGTCAACAGCTTAATTCCCATCCAATAGCTTCGGCAAATAGAACCGATTCCAGACAGTCATCCTCTCCTCTCGAAAAAATTGATATTAACAGCTGTTCCACCAACGATCTGGTTTATAAATTAGGGTTGCCGATTGTCTATGCCAATGATATTGTTTCTGTCCGTAATGAAGGACATATTTTTACCCATTTAGAAGAATTACACTTCCTGGCTGGTTTACCGGAAAATTATCTCAAAAAATTGGAACCTTTGATTATTTTTGCCTACGATATTCGCCAAGAAGTTGACGTTTCTTGGCGTTGTTTAAATTACCACTCTGTTGCGGAATTAGTCAATCTCGGTCTTGACTTTTCCGTGGCTGATAAAATTGTCGCCGAAAGAGAAAAAAACGGTGTCTATCGTTCGGCGATCGAAGTGAGAAACCGGACAGGTATTCCCTTAAAATCCTATCAGCAATTGCTCTAATTAGCTTTATTCGGCTCTTCTGGTTTCTGTGTGGAAACGAGGTCTATACTGATAGTTTATTTAACCAAATAGTCCTAAAAGTCTTTCCCAGTAAACATTTCACGATTTCATAAGCAAAAATTATCACACAAAGTCGAGAAGAGCCTTTATTCTAGTTATAGTTTGCTGAATAAATCTAAAAACCTTGTTGGATAAGGCTTTTAGACTTTTTTTCTTTCAAAAAGTGCCGACCATTAGAGTGATCGGGGGTAAAATTCAGGGACTTTTTCCCTGAATTTTAGGTAACTGACTACCTCAAAATCGGTAAAACCCTACACCCCACACCCCACACCCCACACCCTGCCCCCACCAACAAACTTTTTCAGCAGACCCTACTTATAGCTTGAATTGCTTTTCTATCAAAGACACGAACCAACTTCTAGGTAAAAAACGGGGCAGATTGACGATAATTTTATTAGCCAATTTACCGGCTACCACGTTGGGGTGCTTATTTGCCAAGGCGGTTAAAGCCTCTTGTACCACCACTTCCGCCGAATCTAACCGGCCGTTTTTGCCCATAAAGGCACTGGGAAATCGGGCCACCTCAAAAAAATTCGATTCCGTCGGACCGGGGCAAAGAGCGAGGATTTCAACGCCTTTGTCTTTATTTTCTGCCCAGAGAGACTCGCTAAAGCTGAGGACAAAGGCTTTTGTCGCCGCATAGACGGAAAGATAGGGCAGCGGTTGAAACCCGGCAATGGAAGCAACATTGATAATTGCCCCCCCAGTGCCGGCAAGCATGGGACGGAGAAAATAGTGGCTTAATTCCACCAATACCAGATTATTTAACTGGATCATTTCTAACTGTCGGGCTAAATCCCGCTCGCTAAAAGCGCCATAATCACCAAAACCAGCATTATTTACCAGTAAATCGACGTTGATTCCTTTTTGGTTCACCGTATCATATACTAGCTTTCCCGCCCCGGCAACGGTCAGATCTTGAACGATAACTGTCACTTTTACCCCGTATTGTTCCCCCAATTCCGCCGCTAATTGTTCTAGTTTATCTCTGGATCTAGCGACTAAAATTAGCTCCATTTGCCGTTGGGCAAGTTGACGGGCAAAGACGACACCGATACCGGTGGAAGCACCGGTAATGAGGGCTGTTTTCATAGAAGATCAATCAAAAATAGCTTTTTTGCTGGAATTGTACCACAATTACCCTTCCATTTACAGTTCTTAACTTGGCGGGGAAGGCATTTTTTCAACTCAGAATATATGTTAGGCTAGAAATAGAACAAAGGTCGAGGGAGGTGCAGAAATGACAGTTATAAGCTTCACTGATCAAGATATTGCCAAGTATACCGCCGCTGATATTGCTTCTTTGGCCGAACGACTAGAAAAAGATGAGTATAGTAACCCCTTCGAGGCTTTGCGGGATTGGCATCTGCTGCGAGCGATCGCTTTTCAAAGGCAGGAATTAGCCGAATCTTATCTTTATCTGTTGGATCTAGAAGCCTACGATGAGGCTTAAAGTGGCTTAGTTAAACAAAACTTAACACAAATTACTGGGGGTGTGAGACTAGCACACCCATTATTTTTGATTATGATATTCTCCGGCTGAAAAAAGCCCCTAGCTTTTTGCCCCTTCTTTCCCTACTATCAATAACAAAGTATTTTTAGGCGATCGACTAAATTATGGGCAAACAATACAACGTTTATGGGATCGGTAACGCGCTCGTCGATATGGAATTTCAAGTCTCTCCTGAATTACTGCAAGAATTGGGCATCGATAAAGGAGTGATGACGCTGGTGGACGAAAATCGTCAAACCCAGTTGATGGAAAAATTGGCTCTTGATTGTAAACGCAGCGGTGGCGGCTCGGCGGCGAATACCCTAGTAGCGATCGCTCAGTTGGGGGGTAGAGGTTTCTATTCCTGTAAAGTGGGCAATGACGAATTAGGTAAGTTTTATCTGCAAGATCTGCGCGCCTGTGGTTTGCATACCAATGAACACGGCGGCGAAAAAGAGGTGGGAATCACGGGAAAATGTCTAGTTTTCGTCACTCCCGATGCCGATCGCACCATGAATACTTTTCTCGGCATCACCGGGGAAATTTCCGAACGAGAATTAGTCCCTTCAGCGATCGTTAATGCCGATTATCTCTATCTCGAAGGTTATCTCGTCACCTCTCCCACTGCCAAAGCTGCCGCTATTAAAGGGCGAGAAATTGCTCAGGCTGCTGGAGTGAAAACCGCTTTATCCCTGTCGGATCCCAATATGGCGATCTTCTTCCGGGAGGGATTACTGGAAATGATCGGAACGGGGTTAGATTTCGTTTTCGCTAATGAGTCGGAAGCTTTGACTATTTCCGGTAGCGAGGAAATTGAGTCAGCGATCGCCTATTTTAAAACCATTGCCAAAGGATTCGCTATCACCCGGGGTGCCAATGGTTCTTTGATCTATGATGGCGAAAATCTCCTGGAAATTGACCCCCATCCCGTACAGGCGATCGATACCGTCGGTGCGGGGGATATGTATGCGGGGGCTTTTCTCTACGGCATTACCCACGGTATGGGTTACAAAGGAGCGGGAAATCTCGCTTCTCTAGCGGCTGCCCGGGTGGTTTCTACTTTTGGGGCGCGTTTACAAACCGAGGAAATTCAATCCCTGCGCGATTTGATCGTTTTGGGATAGGTTTTGTCAGTGATCAGCTTTCAGTCATCGGGAGTCAGGTTTTTTCTCCCTGCTCCCTGCTCATAGACAGTCTTAACCAGTAATTTAGATAGGGTTTGCTGAATAAATTTGAAATGTAGGCAAAGTAAGGGTTTTGGAGCTTTTCTCGCGAAACAGGTGCAAGATTTTGAGAGAATCGTCGTTCAAAACCTTGCGTCTTCATCGGCCCGCGTCCTGTAGGGGCGAAGCATTCGGGCAATAACCTATCGGTGAAAACGTAGATTTTCTATCCGAATGCTT
>NZ_JAPZSZ010000179.1:0-7414 GCF_027532095.1 Microcystis sp. LE19-195.1E | reverse complement strand
TCACGCTTGGGTAACACTACCCAATTCCATCGCCCTATTATTTACTCTCTGGATGATTCCCGCCACCTTGGTCGATAATTTCCTCAAACCGATCTTAATGGGGCGCGGCCTGCCCATTCCCATGGTGGTGATTCTGCTCGGGGTGTTCGGGGGAGTGATCGCCTACGGGATTATTGGTTTATTCGTCGGGCCGGTTCTGCTCGGTCTCTGCTACGAGTTAGTTAGGGCTTGGATTGGCGAGGATAGCGCCGAACCAGTGGTAAATAGCCATGATCAGCCAATCTAAGGGCCGATAGCTGACTGACGGACACAAGTGGGTCAAAACCTGACAAGACAAGGGTTGCCAAAAAGAAAAAGCTCTGGGTAGATAGGGAAAAAGCAAGAATCCCTACAAGATGAAAACCGAGAACAGAATCTTCTCCCAAGTTTATTCCTATCTAGAACAAGGAAGCCGATTTGTGGATAAAAGACATTTAACCGTCCTCAGTTGGATGGTGACAGCCCTACTCAGTAGTCAAAGTCTCAATCAAGCCAGATGGGAACCCTTTGTACAAAGCAGAGCCGAACAAGCCAATAGTTATCAGAGACGGTGGAATCGCTTTTGCCAGAATGGAAGAGTAGCGGTGGAAAAGATATACATCCCCTTAATATTGAAAGCCATCGAGACTTGGAAGGAGAAGGGGGAAAGACTGTATCTAGCAATAGATACCACTCTGTTGTGGAATCAATACTGCTTTGTCTATCTAGCGGTGGTCTGCGGGGGGAGAGCCGTCCCCTTGATGTGGATGGGATTAGAACCTGGTAGTGCCAGCCTAGCTTTTGAGAAATACGAACCCTTGTTGGACAGAGCCAAAGGCTATCTTCAGGGCTTTGAGAATGTCATGCTGTTAGCCGACCGAGGCTTTGCCAATCAGCAATTAATTCAATGGCTCAGGAAAAATACTTGGCATTGGTGTCTTCGCTTACCTTGCGATACCCTCATTTACGGTGTTCGCCGTCGGGGTTTTGGCTATGAGGTCAGAGAACTCTATCCTCCCAAACGGCAAGCCTGCTTTTATCGCAACGTTCAAGTCTGGCAGGAGGCTAGAATCACTGCTCATCTTGCTTTAGCCTCCGTTCCAGGGGTTAAGGATAATTGGGCAATTCTGAGCGATGAACCTCCTACCCTTGACACCTTCTGGCAGTATGGTCTTCGTTTTCCCATTGAACATCTCTTTCAAGGGCAGTAAATCGGGCGTTTTTGACTGGGAACATTCTCGTGTTCGCTCTGCTGCTTGTTTAGAACGTCTCTATCTCATTGTTGCCATTTCTATTCTCTTTGCTACTTTAACTGGCATGGCGGTTCAACAATCTGGCTCTCGCCGTCAGGTTGATGCTCATTTTCGGCGTGGTTTGAGTTATTTGAAAATTGGTTTACGTTGGCTGGCGGGAGTTGTTCATAAGGCGCGTCCCTTCTTGCGACTTGACCACTTATTTTCTGTTGACCCTTTTCCCTGTTTTGCTTCTCGCAAAGCTCGTCAGGATTATTATGGCAAAATTACCTTTTCTTTTATTCAGGAGTTTGAGGCTTTCACATAACAGTACTTGTCTTTGTATTGAAAAATGTGTCCGTCAGTCAGGGCCGATAGAGCTAATTTTTACCTTAATCTTTCTAGGGAACTTGGGAAAAAAAGACTAATTTAGTCACGGTTCGGGTTAAGTAGATTGAGGTAAAAGTCGGTCTATCTAAAGGGAAGATTTCTTCGGTTAGTGACAGTAAGCAATCAAACCGCAGAAAACGTTAAAGCAAAAATTAACCGGACTGAGGTGAGGAGAATGTTCAATTTAAGCAATAGGTAGTGACTCGAATATGGTCGTTGGTTTATTGTAAGAAGATAAAGGTGTATATTGGGCTGATAATTAATAAAAAAATAAGGAAAATCGTGATTTATATTTAGAGTATATAAGTCATCAATCAGACCCAAAAATATAGAAAATCTCACTATTTGTTGAGCTAAAATTGATTTAGTTTACTGCAAATATTGCCAATTTATCCACGATCGCTTTTACTTTTGATATTCTGATGGGAGAATGAAACAGCCCTAGGGTTGGGGGGGTGTTGCCCCTTGCAAGAGTGCAAGAGTGCCTCATCTCAACAAGCAATTTAAATGCACGGGCAGCTTATACCATTTTTCTAAAGTAATGGCAGAGATGGTTAATTCCCCTCACCCCGAACCCCTCTCCCAGAAAGGGAGAGGAGGATACCTGCCACGAATAAAGAAAAATGGTATGAGTGGTTACAACATTGCTGTCGCTACACCAGTGGTAGTGATCTAGATTGAGAGATCATTCAAGTTTGCAGGCAGTAGGAGACTCTTCTCCTGCTGTGACTGGGGGGTAAATACAGAAACGAAAATTCTCTCTAAATCTACTCAAATTTCCTTAAACCTTCTAACTCCATCTAGCTAGATGGTTAAAATAAGTAGGTTTTAGGGGTTTGTAACTACCGAGGTAAAGAAAAAAGGTGGTAGAATGTGGATCATGACTTACGAAGAACAAGCCAACAGAATTAAAGCATTAGAGAAGGAAAATCAATCTGTGCGGGAAAAGATAGCCGAGCTTGAGAGGAATGCCGAGCAATAGGAAACGCGCGCAGCGCATCGACTCGGGTTGACGGCGAAACAGAAGGGGAAAAAGGGCAAGAACTTCACCTTAACAAGTTTCGACTGTGACGCTCGAACCTTCCGCTTTGTCGAGAAAGATGGGACGATTACCGTTAGTACCACGGGGAAAAGAGCGACTCCCCCGCTAACCCTACGGGTGTAACGGGGGCATCCTGCCGACATTCAAGGTGACAAGGGCAATTCTTGTCGGAGGGCAGATAAAAGTTTATGCGGATGGCGAGACTCGAACTCGCAAGGCGTAAGCCACACGCCCCTCAAACGTGCGTGTCTACCAGTTCCACCACATCCGCTTGATTTTAGCCTAACCACTATAGCACAGAAAAAAAATAATCTGCAAGCAACTTTTAAAAATTACTGCCGCACAACTTTCGCACCACCTGAGTTAGTACGGATAAACCTTTTAGGGAACCTTGAATCAAATGGAAGGCCGGGATGGGACGGATTAACATTTGTCGAGCTAGGGGCAATGGTAGCAGCTGACCTTGATTATCAATTGCCGGGGCTAAATCGGGTAAATCCTGCGTCACCTCGTCGCTAATCACGCGCACAATTGCCACTTTTTGCCCCGATAAAGCCGCTAAAATCCTTGCTCCTTCCATATCGACCACCTCATAGCCCCCCTGTCCTAAACGTCGTTTTTCCTCGGACTGGCTAATCAGGCGATCGCTGGTTAAACCTTTAACGAGGCTATATCCGGTTAATTGGGCGATTTCTGCGGTTATTTCTGGTTCGCACTGCCAATAATTCCCCTTTTCTAGGCCACAACCTTGATAGATTACGCCATCTCCGACTCGATAGCGATCGCTGAGACTGCCCGCTAATCCCATCAGCACAATTTTTCCTTTGAGCTTATTAAGAAATTCTAGAGATAGCTTAGAGACTGGGGAACTGTCGAGGAATTCTGGAGCACCAAGGTTAATCGGGATAATTTGCGGGGCTAAATCGCCGATGTTTCTTAATCCTCGACGGATTGAGCTATGCTCGGCCCCCCGGGGAACGAGAATAATATCTTCAGGTGTGAGCATGAAATTTTTGAGAAAGTTTCCTAATTAGTCCCTTGAGATGTTATAAACAATAATAGTGAACTAATTAGGAATAATTCTTAAGTAAATAGCCCCGCCACTGACTGGGCGATTGTCTTTCCCACCATGAAAAAGTCTGTCATTCTGCGTTTATCCGAGGTTAACAAGCGTTTTCCCGCTTCTACTAATCTAGCTGTCGATAATATCAGTTTTAGTTTAACAGAGGGCGAAATTCTCGGATTATTGGGTCCGTCGGGCTGCGGTAAAACCACTCTACTCCGGATGATTGCGGGATTTGAAAAACCATCTCAAGGAGTGATTGAATTGGGAGGGCGAATAGTTGCCGACGAAAAAACCTTTATTCCCCCGGAAAAACGCAATACGGGCATGGTTTTTCAGGATTACGCTCTTTTTCCCCATTTAACCATTGCTGAAAATATCGCCTTCGGGTTAAAAAATTCTGGGGAGAAATTATCGACCAAAGCTATTAACGCTAGGGTGGCGGAAACTTTGGATTTAGTCGGACTGCAAGGACTACAAAAACGTTATCCCCATCAGCTATCGGGAGGACAACAGCAAAGAGTCGCCCTCGCCCGCGCTTTAGCCCCAAAACCCTCTTTAATCCTCTTAGATGAACCTTTAAGTAATCTCGATGTGCAGGTACGGCAACGGTTACGGCACGAGATCCGTCATATCCTGAAAGCGACCGGTATCTCGGCCATTTTTGTCACCCACGACCGGGAGGAAGCAATGGTGATCAGTGACACAATTGCAGTCATTTGTCAAGGAAAATTAGAACAAATTAACAATCCTGAAGCAATTTATAGTCATCCGGCCTCGCGATTTGTGGCCGAGTTTGTCACCCAAGCGAATTTTCTCCCCGCTAGACGGGAGGGGGAACAATGGCAAACCGAGATAGGAGTCTGGGAAATTGCCGATGGTCAAGATTTGGACAAAGGGGAATTGATGCTGAGAGAGGAAGATGTCAAAATTAAACCGGATGAGACGGGAGAGCTGGTTATTTGCGATCGCCAATTTTTAGGGCGGGAATACCGTTATTGTCTGCTAACGGCCACCGGCAGCCAAATCCACGCTAGAACAACGATTAACACCCAATTAGACATCGGTACAAAGGTAAAACTATCGATTATTCCCGATAGTGTCCGTGTATTTGCCGATTGATAACTGATACTAAATCCTGTTTAAGGGGTGTAGGGTGTGGGGTGTAGGGTGTGGGGTGTAGGGAGATTTTTTTCAGTAAAAAGGCAGCTCCGAGCTTATCGCTTAATACTATTGACTGAAAACTCACATCTGATAACTGATTACTGATAACTGATAACTGATCCAAGGCTGATGGCTAATATTGATATCGATCGCGATTTAGGACTAGGGTGGCATTTTTAGCGACAAAATCAATAATTTTTTTAGCCACATCAACACCGGTGGCCGCTTCTATTCCTTCCAAACCGGGAGAGGAATTCACCTCGATAACCACAGGCCCGTGATTGGACCGCAATAAGTCCACACCCGCAACCCGTAAACCCATAGCTTTAGTGGCCCGTATGGCCGTACTGCGTTCCTCCGGGGTTAATTTTACCTTTTCTGCCTTACCACCGCGGTGAAGATTAGAACGAAAATCCCCTTCGGCCCCCTGTCGCTTCATCGAGGCCACCACTTTTCCATCGATGACAAAACAGCGCAGATCTGCCCCACTGGCCTCTTTAATATATTCCTGTACTAGAATATTAGCTTCTAATTGCCGAAAAGCTTCAATAACTGACTTGGCTGCTTGATCGGTTTCCGCTAAGACTACCCCAATACCTTGGGTTCCTTCTAATAATTTAATCACTAGAGGGGTGCCGCCGACGGTTTCGATTAAACCATCGATATCTTGAGTTGCGTGGGCAATTCCCGTCACAGGTAAACCGATCCCTTCCCGAGCGAGGATTTGCAGACAACGCAATTTATCCCGCGACCGAGAAATTGCTTGCGAGTCGTTGGTGGTAAAAACATTCATCACCTCGAATTGTCGGACGACTGCGGTTCCATAGAAGGTTTTTGAGGCGGCAATGCGGGGAATAATTGCGTCGAAACTCTCCAAGGGTTTACCGTTATAGACAACCGTGGGTTTATGGGAGGTGATGTTCATGTAACAGCGCAAATAATTGATCACTCGTACCTCATGGCCTTGGGCTTCTCCCGCTTCTTTCAGTCGCTTGGTCGAGTAAAGAGAAGCGTCTTGCGATAAAATAGCGATTTTCATAAATTTTCGCTTAAATATTGCTTTTAAAACTGAATAGCTCGTTATTACCCCATATTGGCTTTTTTGGCCGGCAACTCATAAAATTTCTGCTCTCGATCGAAGTCCATCGATTATTATGGCGCTGACAGTTCCCCCTGAACAGTTAGGTTAATTCCCACATTCCGCACCCTCAACTGTCGCATAAGCTGTCCCCCTCCAGAGACTTGAGTAAAACCCACATTCCGCACCCTAAGTGTCACAACGTCTCAAAAGGGGAAGGGGCGTGAGTCAAAATACTTATCTAGAGGAGTGAGTTGGCGGCAAGCTGCCGCCAACTAAGCCGAAAATTTCAGGGTTCCCCCGTTTATTCTCAATAAGCACTGTTTATTGAGAATAAACGGGCAATCGGACTTAACATCTAGCGGGAGATGTTCGAGTTGCTCGCTTTGTTTTGTCACCCCTTGAAGTCAATCCATCTGGTCAAGATAAGAGATAATATTCCTGGCAAGGTTTGGGGAAAAATCTTAAAATGTTCCGCCTCTCATCCGTTAAGTTGCTAATCTTTTGACTGTCTTGAATACGGAGGAACAGGACAAAAATTGTAGAGAATGAAGAAAATTCCGATAATTGGACAAAGAAGGGTTAAGGATCAGATGACGAAGATGGTCAAAACCTAAGCGAAAAAGACTCTTAGCACGACGACCATGTTTCTTGAGCGGAATTGGATGAAGCTGATGAAGCCATAGGCCAGTCTTGAAAGACCAGACCAAAGCTAAAGTCAACAGAGCAAAAAGTTTACGCAGGCGATCGGGGTCAGTAAAGTGGGTCGATTGCAAGCAAAAACCACGAGTCTTGAAAATGCCAAAAAGGGTTTCAATACCCCAGCGCAGAGCGTAATCGCTGATAATTCCGACCGTATGTGGGGGAGCAATCACGACCAAGAGGTCTCCGTCGTCCAAACGCCAGGCTTCAACGGAGACGCGATAACCCCAAACCCGACAATCACCTTTGAGTTGTTGAGATTCTCCGAGCGCCAAGTGGGCGAAGACGACTTTGGCAAGCCTTGGCTTTTCCCTGCCGCTGAATCTTGTCAGTAGCTCGAATCCTTAACCGGAAAGACATAATATCTCTTGCATAAGTCTAGGCAAAATAGGATAAAATAGTCCAAGAGTTAAGATTGAAAGATGAATTACGAACAAGTAAAAACTTTAAAGCCAACAGAGTTCAAACGCTTGTGTGGCCTGTATCCAGATACATTTAAGGATATGGTAACAGTCCTAAAGGCAGAAAAAGTTTGGCAAAAAAAGACAGGTAGACCTAGCAAATTGAGTACGGAAGACCAACTACTAATAACATTAGAATATTGGCGAGAATATCGCACCTATTTTCATCGGGGAAATAGTTGGGGTGTTAACGAATCAACCGCGTATAGAATTGTTAGGAAAGTAGAGAATATTCTCATCAAATCAGGTCTGTTTAATCTACCG
>NZ_JAPZSZ010000124.1:0-1544 GCF_027532095.1 Microcystis sp. LE19-195.1E | reverse complement strand
TACCCAGGGAGTAAGAGCGAGATTTTCGGGCAGAATCAGGAAAAACAGTGAAAGAATGCAGAAAATGATTCATAAATTCCAGCTAAATTCTATAAACTGCGCCACCATGCCCAGAGGAAGAATACCAGCAACTTGGTTTTGTGTTTCCCTTTCTATTTTAAGGACTCCCTGTACAAAAAAATTTTTTCTCGAAAGGTAAGCTGCCCGCGCATTTAAATTGCTTGTTGAGATAAGGCACTCATGCAAGAGGCAAAAGGCAAAAAGGGGAATAAATAATCAGTCTTTAATAACCGGATTTAGTATAACCTATCCCTGCGTCTTCATCGGCCCGCATCCTGTAGGGGCGAAGCATTCGGGCAATAACCTATTGCTGAAACCGTAGATTTTCTATCCGAATGCTTCGCCCGTACTTTTTCAGCACAGAAAACGGGTTTCTCCGAGAAACCCGTTTTCTACTCATGGACACCCCCCAAGGGGGGCAGGGGGGATCGACACCCCCCTTATCAAGGGGGGCAGGGGGGATCGACACCCCCCTTATCAAGGGGAGCAGGGGGGATCGACACCTAATAACCAGATTTAGTATAACTCCTAAACTAATACACTTGTTCTATAGCTTGCCCCAAAAAATTCCGGAAAAGGGAATGAGGGAAAAAAAGGGAAAAAAAGAGAAAAACGGTTACACAGTCCTCCCAGCACCGCACACCACCCGAAAACCGATGTCGAAGTCGTAGGCGCGGTTGTAGAAGCCGCGGCAAGCGGAACGGCAGCTATCTGGATTGTCGCACCAAGGACCGCCCCGCAATTGATAACGATCATCATCATCATTAAAACCAAACCAATTTGTTGTCCAAGCACTGCCATCCGTCGGCGCACCCTCATAATTATGGTGCCAGGTATCGGCGCACCACTCCCAGACATTGCCGTGCATATCGTATAGCCCAAAAGCGTTTGGGGGAAATTGTCCCACGGGAGTCGTTTGTTGTCGATATTCTCCTGTAGGTTCATCGGCATAAGTTTCAGTAGCTCGATAGTTAGCTAAATCCGCCGTTATCGTTTCCCCAAAATGAAAGGGTGTTTTTGTCCCCGCTCTACAGGCGTACTCCCATTCTGCCTCACTCGGTAGCCGATACTCCCGTTTTGTTTTCCTTGATAGTCGTTTACAGAATTCCGTTGCTTCATACCAGTTGACTTTTTCTACGGGTAGCTCATCCCCTTTGAAGCGAGAGGGGTTTGTCTTCAGGTCTATGTCTATTTTAGCGGTTGCGGCGATAGCTTGCCACTGAGCTTGGGTAATCGGGGTTTGACTCATGTAGAAAGCGGGGACTTTGACTAGGTGTTGTGGTCTTTCCCTTTTATGTGCGTCCCAACCAAATTTTTGGCTCTTCGGTTTGTGTTATGCAATGGACGGGGGTTATAAGGGATGTAACCCTTATATAGAAAGGCATTTAGCGATTTTTGTCAATTGTTTTTGATCTAGAGCGAACTAATCAATTAAGTCTCTTACCAGATAAGGATTTAGTCGATTTATGCCCCCCTATCGAACC